>NZ_JBMQOC010000110.1:0-38343 GCF_053550995.1 Parapedobacter sp. | reverse complement strand
GGTGGAGTTGCTGGACGAAGCCATCGATGTATTGCCAAACCGGGTGCAGTTCGATATCCAGGAAGGAGGACGTGTTATCAAACCGATCGCCATGACATTGAAAGCCTACATCCTTGTGACGGCCGCCAGTCCCTTATACAATGGCAACACTGATTTTGCTGGTTATAAAGATCCGAATGGCCAACTGTTTTTCAATCAAACTTTTCAACAGGAGAAATGGCAGCGGGCTGTTGATGCCTGCAAGGAGGCCATCGATTTGTGCCATGAGGTGGGCCATGAATTGTACACGTTCCAACCCGGATCCGGTGAAGACCTTTCTACGGAAACAATTACAGAATTGAGTGTACGGAATCCCTTGACCCAACGGTGGAACACCGAGCAGATATGGACAAATACGAACTCCACGGGCGGCATTATCCAAAGTGCCGCGCAGCCTAAAATGCTGAGTGGATCATCCATGCCACGGTCGAGACTGAGCCCTCCCCTGAAAATCGCGGAGTTGTTTTATACGGAAAACGGCGTGCCAATCAATGAAGATAAGGCTTACCGTTACAACGAACGGTACGAGCTGCAGCAAGCGCAGGAGAGCGACCGGCTATACCTAAAGCCTGGCGAACAAATCCCCGTGCTCCATTTCGACCGAGAACCCCGTTTTTATGCCTTTTTAGGGTTTGATCAAGGGAGATGGTACGGCACCGGATGGTACGACGACAATGATAATATTTATGTAGACGCTAAAGCCGGTGGAATTGCCTCGAGTGCAGGCCTCAACAATAGGTCTGCGACCGGCTATTGGCCGAAGAAATTGGTCAATTACCTTAACGTGGCCACGCCGAATGCCTATAACATTCAGAATTACCCCTGGCCAACTTTCAGGCTCGCTGATTTGTACCTGTTATATGCCGAGGCGCTAAATGAAGTGAGTGGCCCGGGTGATGAGGTGTACAAATGGTTAAACCTCATCCGCGAGCGTGCAGGCCTACCGACGGTCGAGGATGCCTGGACAAATCACTCCACCCAGGCGACCAAGCATACCACACAACAAGGGCTGCGTGAGATAATCCATCAGGAACGGATGATTGAATTACTTTTCGAGGGCCATCGCTACTGGGATCTGAAACGGTGGAAGAAAGCAACCCAAGTGTTGAACGAACCGATTCAAGGGTGGGATATTTATCAAGAAGACGCCGCGACTTACTATCGTGTAAGGTTACTATTCAATCAACAGTTCAGGATGCGCGACTACTTTTGGCCTATCAAGGAGTCTGAACTATTGGTCAACCGGAATTTAGTGCAAAGCCCCGGATGGTGAAGCTTTTAAAAAACGTTCAAATTTTTAAGACAATTATGAATACATATAAGATATTGATCACGCTCGGAATAGGGCTATTGTTTCTGAGATGTTCGGAGGACCGGCCGACTCCCGTGAACGACAATGGCCATGTACCGCTACCCGTTTCTAATATACAAGTGGAAAATATTGCTGGTGGCGCTACGATAACTTACGATCTTCCCCAAGGAGGAAAGGCACTTTATGTGTTGGCCGAATGGGAGCAAAATGGCGAACTGATGACGGCGCAGGCATCATACTACAGCAATTCGTTGCTGGTTGAAGGACTGGGCGAAACCCGCGAATACGAAGTAAACCTGTACACGGTGGGCCGTAACCTGAAACGGTCGAAACCGATTGTGGTGAAACTGAATCCCCTTACGCCACCGATTTGGTCTATTCTCGAATCCTTCGATATACACGAAGACTTTGGTGGCCTCCGCATGGACTTTGTCAATGTCCACGAGGCGGAAGTCTCCATCGACGTATTTACCAAAGACGAACAGGGCGACTGGATTCCAGTGGAAACGTTCTATACGGGCCGTTTGGAGGGAAGGCTGTTTATACGCGGTTTCGATGCGGAGGAACGCCAGTTTGGGTTTACCGTAAAAGACAAATGGGGGAACAAGACGGATATGTTGACGAAGGCCGTGACCCCGTTGTTCGAAAAGGAATTCGACAAGGAATTGTTCAGCACGTTATCCCCGTCCCTGCCGGGTGATATGGGGGCTTATGAGGGTACGACGCTATCCAATATATGGAGCGGTATCATCAACGCGGATAATAGCATCCCCACCGAAGGATTTTTCCGCTCGGCCAATGGGTTGACATTCCCGGCACATTTTACATTTGACCTAGGGACCGTCGGTAAATTGGGTCGGTACACTTTATGGCAGCGTGGCGCCTTCATACCCCAATATAACTTTGCCTACAATGCCGGCGATCTACGCCGGTGGGAAGTTTGGGGAAGGGCTGATAAGCCTACAACCGATGGCTGGGAGGGTTGGACGAAACTGATGGACTGCGAAATGTCGAAACCATCCGGATTGCCCATAGGGCAAACCAGCAATGAGGACATCGAGCTTGCCCAGGGCGGGCATGAATTTTCCTTTTCTCCTGATCTGCCTCCGGTGCGTTACATCCGGATCAATGTATTGAGCAATTGGGGGGGAGTGCAGTATATCCATTTGGCCGAATTGAGTTTCTTCGGAGCACCGGGGCAATAACATGAAAACTAAAGAGCTGATCATGAAAAGAACGAATTATATAATCTATTGCCTCCTAATAGGGGTATGCATAAGCAGTTTTTTTGCTTGTCGTAAACAGGACGATACATACAAACAGTTTTTAGAAGGCGGGGAAATCGTGTATGTGCAACGTGCTGATTCGCTGAAAGCTTATCCAGGCAAAAATCGCGTGAAACTTTCGTGGACGATTTTGTCGGATCCGGATGTCAGGAGTGCTCGGATATTCTGGAACGGTGGAGCAGACTCAGCGGAGGTCGCCATTAATCGTACGATGGGTACTGATACGGTTTACGTCGTGCTGGACAACCTGCCTGAGGGTGCATACACATTTGATGTCTACACGTATGACGATGCGGGCAATTCATCTATCAAAGCCGATGTCTTTGCGCAAGCTTATGGCGACAATTACGTTGCCTCGTTGCTTAACCGGGCGATTGAACAGATCGGCTACAATAACGGCAAATTGGAATTGGCATGGTATGGCGCAGATAACCAGGCTATCGGTACTGAGGTAAGCTATACGGACGCGGAAGGCGTGCAGCGGAAAGTGGAAGTGCTTCCCGGCGATTCGGTTGCTGTATTAGCAGATTACAAACCGAATAGTCCGTTCGAATATGTGACTTATTACCTGCCCGATACGATGGCGATTGATACGTTTGTTACGGACGCTAGTGTCGTGGAGGTGTCGATGCAGCACCATGAAAACATCGACTTGGATAAATCGTTGTTTGCGCCGCTTTACCTGCCGGGCGATGCGCCGATATGGGTGACTTCCTCGTCGGAAGGCAATGACCTGTCTAATCTGTGGAGCGGGATTTTCCACGGCACGAGAGCAGCGAGCCGGGCTTGGTATCGTACCGCAGACGGTACAGGAATGCCTCAGCATTTTCAGTTTGATCTGGGGGTGAGCGCGAAATTGAACAACTTTAAGCTGTTGCAGCGGGGCGTGTTCGATCAACAAAGTTTGGTCTATGCCAATGCCAATCCCCGCCGGTGGGAAGTTTGGGGAAGCAATGAACCGGCGGAAGACGGAAGCTATGATGGATGGGTTAAGCTCGCGGATTGCGAATCATACAAACCTTCTGGTACGCCGGTGGGGCAGCGAACGGCGGAAGATATCGAATATGCGCAGGCAGGGGAAACGTTTGTGATACCCGATGACAAGCCGGCTGTACGGTATATTCGCCTCAAGGTATTGGAAACATGGGGCAATACGACGGCAGTGTTTATTAGTGAGGTGTGGCTCAATGGAAGCTACTGGACGATTGTTCAGGAATGATAAAAACAAATTACGTCATGAAATTACTCGGAATATTGATTGTAATGACCACTACAATATCATTATATAATAAAGCCCTCTCCCAACAGGTCGAAGGCGAAGTTGATTTGGTAAATCTATTTGAATATAAAAAAGCTACCTCATCTGCAGGATTTGATTTTGATAATTTCTGCAAAAACTTTTCTGCATGTATTTCAAATAGTGACCAAATTGATTTCCTAGGTTGCGAATATAAGGGGAAAGTAAAGAGCAGTGTACATGCGATGGCGCTTATTGGACGCAATATTTATCATGGCGCTCCTGCGTGGGGAGTTTCCTCTGCATACAAGGATGATGACGGTCATTCCTATTTTACGCTTGATTTTGAAAATAAGTTGGACTCGTCGAAAGTTAAAATAGCTGACATTACAAATACGCTTTCCCAGCATTACATCCATGGTGGAGATGATGTTTACCTGATCAGATTTGTATCTCCTGATATAAAGACATATGAATATATCATTTTTTGTGATGCGAAGACTCAACAGGTTCGCACGAAAGGAAATATGCTAGCATTCGGCATGCCATTGAGCTTTGTTGAACGCAAAGTAGCCCGATATGCACATAATAATAAAGTGCTTTAGAAATCAACTAAATAAAGCGAGTGGAAAAAATGGAATTGTATCTGACAAGATAATATAACCAAGTGAACATGGTCTCTCTGAAAACATCCTGGTTTTTCCTCATTCTGTATGGCATACTCGCTGTCGTGCCGAATGTTCATTCACAACCGTTGGAAACATTCCGTCCGTTGTCGAATCAAGTGTACATTGACGATTTTGAAGACGAAAGTGAAGGGAATCCGAGCCATTGGATAGAAAGCAATAAACACAATTACTGGACCGTCGTTAACGACGCGGATGGTAATAATGTGTATCGTGTGGAACACAACGGGGTGTCGACCTATTCGTGGCTGCATGTATTCGAAAAAAACGTCACATTTGATGTTCGCTTCAAGGTTGTTGAAATTGCAGAAGAAGATGCTGAGCTCAAATTTGCCGTGCGGTTCAATGATTATGAAGCACTGGTATACTTGGGCTATGATTTCAAAGCCGGGAAATGGTACCTCGCCGAACAGCGTGGTAAAGATTTCGAACCCTCGGTTTTTAAACAGGTTGGCGATTTTACACGAGGTGTAGAACCACTGAAAGTTGGTGCGTGGTACCACATTCGCGTACTATCCAATAACGAAACCGTGACCGTGTACATCAACGATATGACACGACCTAAACTTTGGGCTACGGATGTAAGACACCAATCGCCCGGACGTGTGGCGATAAGCGCGTATAATGCTAGTGTTGACTTTGATGATGTGCGGCTTAATCTTCGGAGTGGCCAAGGCCGGGTGAATGAAGGGGTGCTGGAATACACCGTAGGCGATGATGACGATTTTAGGGAGGGGGCTTCGATTGTGGAAAAGAACAACGGTGATCTGCTGTTGCTGCACCGCAGTGAAGAATTCCATTCGTCTGACGAGGGCCAAACATTCGGTGGCCCGTACCCCTTTAGCTGGCCGAAAAACAATCATGGACATCACAGTGTGCTCCGACTGCAGTCGGGCAAGTTGCTGAACATGGTGGCCGAGTTTGACGGTACCCCCGATCGGTTCGACCGGCCGTTGCGGTTCAGGGCCAAGCTTTCGGACGACGATGGGACCACATGGGTGGACGGCGGCGTGACATGGGAAGTGAGCCGACAAGGGCTCCCCGGTATGTCCAATGCCATCGTGATGAACGATAAACTGACGCAGATGCCCGATGGGCGCGTGTTCTTTGTGGTGCCTGTGCGGAAAGACGATGGAAAGAAAATTGTAGGGCACAAAACGGAAATTTATTATTCGGACGATGAGGGTATGACCTGGAACCAGTCGTTGAATGATTCGGACGATTTTACCGATCTGGAACGGTACGCTGAGGGCAAGGTGATACAAACTTCGAATGGGACGTTACGGCTGTATACACCCTGGAACAATGCACACAGCGTGCGGTATTCGGAATCGTACGACAATGGCGTGACGTGGAAAGGTGATTTCGCATTAGATCAATTCCGCAATTCACGGTCCTCTTTCGCACTGATCGAAGACACCTATGCGGAACGAACCACATTTTATATGGTATGGGTGTACAACAATACGGATGATACGGACATCGTGTTTTTGCCCCGGTCCAGGCTAGGCTTGGCAAGGAGTTATGACGGTATCAATTGGGAATATATGATGGACGTAGAGCGATGGATAAGCCCTGCGAAGAAAGATCGGCGGATCATCACCCAGATTCTTGACCCGAGTCTAACGGCTACGGAAGACTACCTGTATGTGACCATTGGGAGATCCGATCGGGCCGCCGATAACGGCCACAACCATCAACGGTTGCGGTTATATCGTATTGAAAAATCAAAACTGAAGCCATACGACTCATGGCCGACCGAGTTTTAAGTAACAGATAACGAATGGAACATATTATTGCTTTAGATCAAGGCCTGAGTAAATACAGTCCGTTGAAACGCATTATCGCGTATGATGATTTCGATAAAGGGTTGTGTGGATGGATTGACTTGCACCCCAATTATGTGGGTAAAGATTTTAATACGTTGCGATACAGCCACGTGGATAAAACCCAATGGGGGCCCATCATGCTTAGTTCGGCGAGTTTCCGCCTGGCAGGCACGCACGGTTCGATGGATGGTACGTATTCTATGAAACTGTCCACGCGCCCTGCAGCCCGGCCTTATACGGAAGCCCCTGCACCGGGCAGTTTGTCGCATGGTATCAAACGGCTGACCACGCACTTGCCCAAAGGGCTGCGGCAGTTCGAAATGTGGTATGCCTATACCCCCGAACAAGACAGGCAGGGGCTCAGTGAGCAGGCGATGCGCGCCTTTGGTTTCTTCTTTGATATTCAGGATGACGACTACCGGTATTTCATAGGTGCCAGGTACCTCAATTCGGTGGATGGCGAAATGGTAAGGAAATGGCAGATATTCAAAGCAAAGGATGTAACGGATTTGGAATGGGCGTATGGCGTGGAGAACGATTGGTGCAAACATGGTATTGATGCGATGTGGTACGGGAAGCGTTATCCGGATGGCTCAACCGATGGGTTTGAGTGGGTGGAAGATGGTTACCAGGATCTATGCTATAATGAGAGCGATGATAAGATAAACTGGGGTTATGTGAGGTTGCTGATCGATACCGACAAGCGCGAATATGTCGAATTGCAATCAGGCAATACCATTTTTGATCTTCGGGGTATCGCACCGACGCTTACACCACCGTATGCCCGGATTAAAGGATTGTTCAACCCAAGTGTATGGGTTGAGAATGATGCCAATAGGCGCGTGTTTTTTTATGTGGATTCTGTTGTAATTTCCGGAGAGTAACGATGAAAAATTTTCAGGCATCTGCCGTTGAGCGGCGCATTACGGTACAGGGGGAATTTGCATCCCATCCCATGGAAGCGGGTTGGGCCTCGGAAGCGATATTTTTTCTGATCATCGAGGAGATGGGGGCGTCAGCGTTGCTAGATGCACATGTCGAAATCTCATCGGACGGGATTAACTGGATTCCGGAAGGCACCTCATTTGAACCGATAGATCGGCCAGGACATTATTTCGCAAAAGTCAGTCATTTCGGTAATTGGCTCCGTATAAATGGACGGCTACCTATTGGTGCAACCGCAAAATTGTCCATACACCTTCATCTAAAAGGATAAGCGCGGATGATGCTAAACATAAATTCGGCTAATACATATCGTTATGATGCGATTGTCGTGGGATCGGGTATAAGTGGCGGCTGGGCGGCCAAGGAGCTTACCGAACGGGGGCTTCGTACCATTATGTTGGAACGGGGTAGACCGGTTGAGCACGTTAAGGATTATGTAGAAGCAACCAAACACCCTTGGGACTACACCCATCGTGGCGCGTTTCCGCTTATTCAACAAGATAACTATAAGGTATTGCGCAGGAGGGGACTGAATGTAAAGAACATTGGTTTTTGGACCAATGAACAGGATCACCCTTACGTTGAAGCCAAGCGATTCGACTGGTATCGTGGGTACCAGATCGGTGGTCGGTCTTTGACTTGGGGAAGACAATGTTACCGGTTAAGCGATCTCGACTTCCAAGCGAATATAACTGATGGTATCGCGATTGACTGGCCGATAAGGTATAAAGACATTGCTCCCTGGTATACTTATGTGGAGCGGTTTGTAGGAATCAATGGAAATCGAGACGGATTAGACGTTTTGCCTGATGGGGAATTCCTGCCGCCGATGGAAATGAACGTAGTGGAAAAGGACGTGGCACGGCGGATAAAGGCGCGCTACCAGGGTGCTCGGCATGTAATCATTGGCAGGTCTGCGAATCTAACGCAGCCACACCATGGCCGAATCAATTGCCAATACCAGAACCAATGTTCTGCAGGGTGCAATTTTGGGGCATACTTCAGTACCCAATCGGCCACCCTCCCCGCGGCTACGGCGACGGGAAACCTGACCGTGCGGCCATACGCTATCGTTACCCGGATTTTGTATGATCGCGATAAACGTAGGGCGATTGGCGTTGAGGTGCTGGATGCCGAGACGCTACAGACTTACGAGTATTTGGCCGATGTGGTCTTTTTGTGTGCCTCGGCCTTGAACTCTGCATGGATATTGATGAATTCGGCCACGGACGTGTGGGAAGGTGGACTGGGAAGCAGCAGCGGTGAATTGGGCCATAACGTGATGGATCATCACTTCCGTTGCGGTGCTGAAGGTACCATGCCCGGTTTTGAAGACAAATACTACTATGGTAGGCGGCCTAATGGGATATATATACCGCGCTTCCAAAACATTGGCGGGGACCGAAGGCCCTATCTCAGGGGGTTCGGGTATCAGGGTCGGGCAAGCCGTTCTGGATGGAAGCGTGGTGTTGCTGAACTGGGCGTCGGCGTGTCGTTGAAGAACGAGCTTTGCGAGCCCGGTGCGTGGTCGATGGGAATTACTGCTTTTGGAGAAATATTGCCCTACCATGAAAACAGGACTTATTTGAATAGGGAGACTACGGATAGGTGGGGGTTGCCGGTACTCGAAATGGATTGTGAGATTAAATCAAACGAACACCTCATGCGTCGGGATATGATGGATGAGGCGAAAGATATGTTGGTGGCGGCTGGACTGGAAGACGTTAAAACGTTTGATCTTGGCTACGGGTTTGGTGCTGGAATACATGAAATGGGGACAGCAAGGATGGGCAAAAGCCAGGAAACATCGGTAGTAAACGAACATAACCAGGTTTGGGACGCCCCCAATGTATTCGTTACCGATGGCTCCTGTATGACTTCGTCTGGCTGTGTCAATCCTTCATTGACCTATATGGCCCTCACGGCGAGAGCGGCCGACTATGCGACACGAGAATTGAAGCGCGGTAGTTTATAAACGGATCAGCATGCATATCATAGATTATATTATATTGATTTCCTATTTCCTTGGCGTGGTCGTGCTGGCCGGTTTCTTTGGTAAGTCGCAAAAATCATTGAAAGACTTTTTGATGGGCGGCGGTACCATACCGTGGTGGGCGGCGGCATTTGCGGGTATCGCTACGGTAACCAGCGCCATCTCTTATATTGGAGCTGTAGGTTTAGGGTTCAGTTCAGACTTTTCATTTCTCCAGTATCGTTTGGCGATGCCTATTGCCATTGCGGTGATTTGCATTATCATCATTCCGTTCTTTTTTAACCTGAAGCTGTATTCGATATACGAGTACCTAGAAAAGCGATTTAATCTCACGGTCAGGCTCCTTGGCAGCGGATTATTTATCTTATTCAAGAGTTGTTTCTTGGCGATCGGTATTTACGCCCCCGCCATTATTATCAGTGTGCTGAGCGGTGTGGATATCATATGGGTGGTGTTGCTAACAGGTGTGCTTACCACGGCCTATACGTTGATCGGTGGGATGAAGGCGGTGATATGGACAGATGTGCCCCAGTTGATTATCATGTTGGGCGGAATATTCGTGATCATTGCTGTTGCCGTGAGTGGCATTGATGGTGGTTTTGATGAAGTGATCGACGTTGCCCACGAATATGGGAAATTTAACTTTTTTAATTTTTCGACAAGTTTCACGGATACCTATACGGTATTGGGGGGCATTATTGGTGGTGCATTTTTGATCATTTCCCAATTTGGTACCGATCAAGCAGAAATGCAACGGTTCCTGACTGTTAATTCATTGCGGAAAGCAAATTACGCATTTATTGCGTCGGTATTGGTGGCTACCTTGATAGGCTTCTTGATTTTCTTTGAAGGTGCCGTACTGTTTGCTTTTTACCATCAGCGGAACCAGGTGGATATCGAAAGCAATCAGGTCTTCATCCGGTTTGTTATTGAGGAGCTACCCACCGGGTTCAGGGGGTTTCTGATTGCTGCGCTCTTTGCCGCCGCTATGTCTACCATCAGTTCCGTACTGAATTCGCTTACGACAGTATTTGTTTCGGATTTCTACACCCGGTTTAAGCAACGAGAGGCTAGTGTGAAACTGGCAAGGACGGTGACGCTGATTATCGGTATCTTTTCGACGGTTTTGGCTTGTTTAGGCGGGCTGCTGGGTAACATCCTCGAAGCAGCTACTACGATTATCAACTTTTTTGGGGGTGCATTGGTGGGGGTATTTTTGCTCGGTATGCTGAGCCGAAAAGCGGGACCGAAAGGTGCTTTGACAGGTTTTGTAGTGGGGTTTGCGCTGGTATTGTATGTGGCGAGTTTTACGGATATATCCTATATGTGGTATAGCGCGTTCGGAGGAATAACCACCTATCTGGTGGGCTTCGTGGTGAGTACCCTGTTGGGCGAACGATTGAATGAAGGTCAGTTAAAATTGGTTTACCGTATAAAAAGAAGCGTTCGCTTGACCAGGTGTGATGAGTTGGGCAGCGGTGGTGCTGGCCATACCTGATTACGCGTTGGTAAAAATTGAATTTAAACACAAACTATAATGAGAAAAATACAAGGTTTAATAGCAGCTACGTTTGGCACATTCCATGAAGATGGTTCGATCGATCTTGACGGGATTGCCCCAATGATTGATAAATTGATAGCTGATGGTGTGAAAGGCGTGTTCGTTTGCGGAACCAATGGCGAAGGCCCAAACCTTACGATGGAAGAACGGATGGCCGTGGCGGAGCGATACGTAACGTTGGCCAAGGGAAAACTCTTCGTGTTTGTGCATGTAGGGCATACCTCTGTCGCAGAATCACAAAGATTGGCGAGCCATGCTGAAGAAATCGGTGCTGATGCCATATCGGCGGTGGCAGCATTTTATTTCAAGCCCGTGGACGTGGAAAATCTGGCAGATAGTATGGCACAGATTGCGGCAGCGGCTCCAAACACGCCGTTTTATTATTATCACATCCCTGCATTAACCGGTGTAGGTATGGATATGGTCAAGTTTCTCCAGTTCGGTGAAAAACGTATACCCACGTTGGCCGGCATTAAATATACGGCAGCGACCATTCATGAATACCAAGCATGTTTGGCTTACGGTAATAACAAGTTTGATGTGCTTTATGGCTATGATGAATTGCTGCTACCGGCGCTGGCCGTGGGGGCGAAAGGAGCGGTGGGGAGCACCTATAATTTCGCTGCGCCGTTGTATATCCGTGTGATGGAATCTTTTGGTCAGGGGAATATTGTGGAAGCACAGCGAACCCAATTATTGCTGGTAAACATGGTTCGTGAGATGGCGAGGTTTTCACCGATTCCTTCACAACGTGCGATCATGGATATCATCGGTCATCCACTGGGGCGCACCCGCCTACCTTTGGTGCCGCTTACGTTGGAAGAAAAGGAATTGTTGGCATCTCGGTTGGAGGAGATAGGTTTCCTGCAGGCGTTGGAAGAAATGAAACGGACCACACAAAAGATATGATGAACGGCGGAAATATTTGGTTGCCGGTGATGGTTTTCGCAATGATACATACTTGTGAAAATAATAAGACCGTAACGCATTTTGATTGGCAACAGTTTCCGCAACTACCCGATGCCGTGGGGTTTGCAGGTTCGTTTGCTGGCGTCAGCGAGGGCTATATACTCGTAGCGGGCGGTGCTAATTTCCCTCGGGGTACGCGGCCGTGGACCGGGGGCATAAAACAGTGGAGCGACAAGGTGTTTGCGCTCGGGGAAGGCGCTGATCGTTGGGAAATTGTCGGAAAGCTGCCCCGGCCGATGGGGTACGGGGTTTCACTCACTTGGCGAGACCAAGTGATTCTGTTGGGCGGCGGCGATCAAAAAAGGCACTATGCGCATGCCTACGCGATGCGATATGCGGCGGGCAAGCTCGAGATCGATTCATTACCCACGTTGCCGAAAGCCATTGCCAACGCTAGTGGGGCGCTGATTGGCGATGTGATTTATATAGCAGGGGGGCTCGCTTCGCCAACGGCTACGGAAGCCATGGCGAATTTCTGGGCGCTCGACTTGGCGAAACCGGCGGCGGAACGGCATTGGGAAGTGCTGGAACCCTGGCCCGGTGACCCGCGCATGCTCGCTGTCGCAGGTGCGGTCGATCATACCTTCTACCTGCTCAGTGGGGTATCTCTTAGCGTAAACGATAGCGATGCTTCCCCCTCACGGACATACCTTACGGACGCTTTCCGATATACGCCGGGCTTGGGGTGGCAGAAAATTGCTGATCTGCCACACGCTGTCGCGGCGGCGCCCAGCCCGGGGTATACCACGCGCGACCAACGCTTGCTGGTATTTGGCGGCGACGACGGAAGCTTGGCGGAACAGCATAGTGCCCTGAAGGATGAGCATCCGGGCTTCACCACCGACATTCTTGCCTATGACGTAAAACGCGATGCATGGCAAACCGAAGGTACGATAGCCACTGATAAACAACCCGACCCGGCGCAGAACCCCAATGCGAGCACCTGGGCGCCGGTGACAACTACCGGGATTAGTTGGGGTAACAGGTATGTGATGCCGATGGGTGAAATTCGCCCTGGTGTCCGGACAAATCGGGTGTTATCCGTTACACTTCTCGATGAATAAGAAACGGTATGAGCAAGCTAGTATCGAAATCTTGGTACCCTTGGTTATTGGTGGGGTTGCTATGGATTGTAGCGTTCCTGAACTACCTTGACCGCATTTTAATAACCACCATGCGCGACCCCATCGTCGGCGAGTTTTCGCTGACCGATGCCCAGTTTGGCTTGCTGACGGCGGTCTTCCTATGGTCGTACGGCATACTTAGCCCGTTTGGCGGTTATCTCGCTGACAAATACAGTAGAAGGAACGTGATCATATTCAGTGTGGCCGTATGGTCGCTCGCAACGGCTTGGACTGGGTATGTGTCATCGTACGAGGAATTGTTGGTTGCGCGTATTGTGATGGGTGCCAGCGAGGCGTTTTATATTCCGGCTGGCCTTGCACTGATTACCGACTACCACCGTGGAAAAACCAGGTCGTTGGCAACAGGTATCCACTTTAGTGGTTTGTATGTGGGACTAGCGCTAGGTGGAGTAGGTGGGTATATCGCAGAGATGTGGGGCTGGCGTTACGGTTTCCATTTGTTTGGTTTCTTCGGTTGCCTTTATGCGCTTGTATTGTTGTTTTTCTTGCGCGATCGTAGAACGGATGATTTGGCCCCTGGGATTCAATCAGCCCAAAGACCCCAGCCCGTTGGATTTACGGATGCCGCTAAGACATTGGTTGGCGAGCGTTCCTATCTGGTGCTGCTGTTTTATTTCGTTGTGCTGGGTATAGCTAACTGGCTGATATACGCTTGGCTGCCGACATTTTTGCGGGGGCAGTTTTCGCTAGGCTTGGGAGAGGCGGGGCTTTCGGCGACACTATACCCGCAAATTGGATCGTTAGTAGGTGTACTACTCGGTGGTTTTTGGGCCGATTGGTGGTCTAAGGTAAATCGCAAGAGTAGGATTCTTGTCATCGTGATCGGATTTGCCGTTGGTGCACCATTCTTGATACTTATGTCGTGGACATCATTTTTCTTAATGGCCATTATGGCGCTGTTCTTTTTTGGAATGGCCCGCGGATTCAGCGATGCTAACCTTATGCCGGTGATCAGGCAGGTGATAGGCAGCCGCTACGCAGCTACGGCCTATGGTGTATTGAATTTCCTAAGTACCATCGCCGGCGGTTTAATGGTCTATGTCGGCGGAGCGTTGAAAGATGCTGACATCAAGCTTTCCATTGTATATATTGTCGCTGCATGCCTGCTGTTAGTGGCGACGTGGTCGTTGATGTTTGTAAGGGTTAAACAGGAGTCTTGATGAACAGCAGTGTAGTGGATGCGTGGTTTTAAATGGATGATAGGGACCGTAATTTTAAGAGATCATAGAAGTATATGGAGTATCTAGCTATGGGTAATGGAAAGATTAACCGAATCGTTTTGTTGGTCATCGGTTGCTGTCTGCATGCGGTTTGCTTCGCTACAGCTGTAGGCGATGTTGTGCAAGTAAAGACCGTTGCGTATAACATCCCGGCGATTTTGGGAGAAGATGGTAACCCGGTGATGCGGATCGAAATTGCGATTTCTGGGGACAAGGAAGTTACGTTGAACCATCTCGTGTTCGATCTTTCTAGCCGGTTCTCAGAAGACGGAATAGCGGCTTTGAGGGTCGATTACATGGGGGCTGATTTCGAAGGCGACAGGCCGAATTCCAATGAACTTGAAGAATTCGGTGCCGGAGCGTTTGATGGTCAATCTGTTGTCGTTTCGGGTTCCCATGAATTGCCGCCGGGGCATCACTATTTTGAGGTCTCTATTGGGCTCGCGGATGATGTGGATTTGGGTTCGTTGTTTATTTGCCACCTTACCCGTGTGCAAGTCGGCGAGAAATTGCTGCAGTTATCGGATATTGCCAATCCGCGCGCGTATTTGCGTCCTGCGGCCGCCGTTCGTCGACACATGCAGGATGGTGTGCACACCTCGCGGATACCGGGTCTGGCAACGACACAGAAAGGCACGTTGCTTGCTATTTTTGACGCAAGACATGATAGCCGCCGCGATTTGCAGGGTGATATGGACATCGGTTTACACCGGAGCGAGGATGGTGGGCAAACTTGGGAGCCCCTGCAAATAGCCGTGAATATGGGCAAATGGGGTGGACTGCCCCAGAAGTTTAATGGCGTGTCTGACGCCTGCATATTGGTAGACAGGAACTCCGACGCAATCTATATTGCGGGTTTATGGATGCACGGTGTGATTAATGATGCGGGCGAATGGGTAGAAAATCTCACCGACACTAGTACGGTTTGGAACCACCAGTGGCGAACGAAAGGGTCCCAGCCGGGCTTGGGTGTCAAACAGACTTCCCAATTCCTTGTGGTGAAAAGCACGGACGATGGTAAAACCTGGAGCGAGCCGGTAAATCTTACGGAACAGTGTAAACGGGAGGAATGGTGGCTATGGGCGCCGGCACCAGGCAATGGTATTACAATGACCGATGGTATGCTGGTATTTCCAACCCAGGGGCGGGATGCCGCTGGAAAGCCTTTCTCCAACATCACTTACAGCGCAGACGGCGGGAAAACCTGGTCGACCAGCAATCAGGCGTTGGAGGTGCCGGCAGGGACGACCGAATGTGCGGTGGTGGAGCTGGCCGATGGATCGCTGATGCTGAATATGCGGGCTAACCGGAATCGGGGTAACGCCGGGCCCGACAACGGGCGGGCAATCGCGGTGACCAACGACATGGGGAAAACGTGGCAAAAACACCCAACGTCGTTCCGGGCATTGCCCGAGCCGACGTGTATGGCCAGCCTTTATGCACACGAGTATGTTGTAGATGGCGAGATCAAACGGTTATTGATTTTTCTAAACCCCAATTCGAAGGGTGTTCGTGAAAACATGACGGTAAAGGTTAGCTTTGACGATGGCCTGACTTGGCCGCGTGAAAATTGGATATTGTTGGATGCGGGGAGAAGTAGCGGTTATTCCTGTATCACCGCTATCGATAAAGGAGAAATTGGGGTTTTGTACGAGAGTAGTCGTGCGGACTTGGTTTTTCAGAAAATTAATGTTGGCGAATTGATTAAATGAAGTATCCGTAAGGAAATATGACAGGCCAGCGATTTCCACGATGCGATCTGCAACGACAGCAAAAAGTTGTCAGTGGGATGTTAATGGGTTCACAATGAGTTACGGACGATAACCTGGGTTGGATTTCGCTGCACCACCGTTTTTCGGTTGACGATGGCATAGCTGACCGCTTTGCCCATGGCCTCGAAATCGGTTGAAATGACCGTAATGCCATCTTCAAGGATTTCTTTAACAGCCGTGTCGTTGTAGGAAATCAAACCAATATCTTTGCCCAATTTATAGCCTTTTCCCCGGGCCAGTTTAATCAAGGCCACATCATCAGTGTCGTAACGACTGAAAGTGATGTAAGCGTTACCTTTTTTGAAACTCCCCGCCTCTACTTCATGTTCGATGGCGTACCGGTGACCATGCTCCATGCAGAAACGCAAGAACCCGTCCACGACAAGACGCGCATGTAAGGCCTCGGTGGGTGCTATTAGTACCAGTTTTTTGTATTTCAATAATTGCTTTTGCAACTGATTCATTCCATCGTAGATGTCATGCTCGAAATCTTGGAATACATTGGAGTACTCGCCCTCAAGTTCGGGATGGTTGTAATCAATAATCAGTCGCTTTTGGGCTGGGATGAGATTAAGGACTTCGGACGGGTCGTCTTTGAGAAAAGTGGCGATGACGAAATGTGTATAGTTGGAGAGGTTTTCCCGGATGAGGTTTTCAAATACTTTAAAGTTATGATGGTGGAAATAGATATCAACGTCGGCTATATCCCTCAGCTCATCGAATAGCGTGTGATAGAACCGATCGCGCATGACGTTCATTTTGTCAAGTAGTAGGAACACGCGGTAGGTATGGTTTACCGACTTCTTCTTAACATAATATCCTTTTCTGTAAACCGATTCGACGATGCCTTTTTCGAGTAGGTGGTTAAGCCCTTTAAGTAACGTTTCCTTGCTCATTCGGAGATCTTTCTCCAGTTGTTTGAGAGAGGGCAGCCTGTCGCCGATACGCAGTTGGTCCGATTCAATGAGCCCATTGATATGATCGACCAGTTGCATGTATTTCATGCGTTGGGCTGAAGGATTGGCTGTGTTTTCTAGGGTTTCTATTTGCATGGCACAAAAATAGATAAATACCACAACAAACCAAACCAGTTGTGGCTTTCAATGGAGATTTGGGGCTATTTTGATGACAAAATCATATTTTTTCAATTTTATTTGGAAGTATCAAACGAAATGCCTTATACTTGCAGTGTGGTTTTATTACCAGACCACACCAGACCAGTTTGAATTGAGATTGGGACCAGTTAGGTAGTCGTCACAGCATGAAGTTTATTGAACACTGTATATGAAATATGTAGTTATAAAGACGCAGCTTATCACGCTTATGGCGCTTTTGAGTATGGTTGTATTTGCGGATAGTCTAGAAGTTGAAGAGGACGACAGCACCATTGTGCTCCATAGGGGTATACACGACCTCGAAATTCAGAAAGAAGGATTCAGGTTTTCGATCAGTAGAGACGGAAAGCAGCTTTTAGCGGCACACGAAGCGGCTGGTCTAGTATTGCTGAAATCACCGGTGGCCCGTGCACGAGTTTTGAACGCATATGGCGATTCGGTGGCAGTTGCAGTGACGAATCGCTTGGGGATAGCGGCCATCGTCGGCATCAAGTTTTACGATAATTGCGTTAAGTTTTCTGCAACTTTCGCCGACGAGAATATCCGGGGGTCGGTTTTCTTTGCGACGCAAGGTGTCACACCAGCGTTTGGTCTATCAGATCACGCGGCGTACCGGAAAGACCCGTCAACAGAAGTGACGGGGTACTCATCGAACTACTTTGGTGCTTTATCTGACGGCAAGCCGTCGCGGTTAACAAGCAACTTTGTCATTAGTCCGGCAAACCAGGTCGCTTTTGTCAATATGGAACCTTCGAAAAAAATTGTTGCTGTTTCGAAGGCGGAGTGGAAGCAAGGGAGTGTTTACGTCAATTCGCTTCGGGCGCTCTATTATTTCACGGGAGGGGCAAAGGAGATTTATAAAGACTACCTCGATGCGAGGAACCGGGAAGGCTATAAAGTTTATAAACCTAAATACGAATGGTTTGGTGTTGGCTGGGAGGCATTCGGCGCGTTGGGTTGGGTGACGAATCACCATACTATCCGAGAGAATGTAGATACGTATTTAAAATCGGGTTATCCATTGAGTTGGATGGTGGTGGGGTCCGGATTTTGGCCTAACAACGAGGATCGTCTATTGGCCACAACAAGCTTTGGTGCTTGGGATAACGAAAAATACCCAGACCCTGAAGGCTTTATTGCTTATTATAAACAGCTTGGATTAAAAGTCATCCTAGGGTTGCGCATTGCTTTCATACCCAATGGGATGTACACTCACGAAGGATTGGAAAATGGATATTTTATTCAAAAGGACGGCAAATCGCGGTTATTTAAGGTCAATTTCCCAAAGTCCGATTGTTATTTGCTCGATGGCAATAACCCCGAGGCGGTGGCGTGGTACTTGACGTTGTGTGAGAAATGGTTAGCTTACGGGATAGATGGCTTCAAGGAGGATTTGTTTGGCTATGAAATAGGCGATTTTGATGACGACAAGCTCGATGCCGTAAACCGTGGATTGATGGATAAAGGTGTGTATGTGATGGGGCGGAATGGGTATTTGGGTTCCCCCATGGACCTGCATCGGTATGACGATTTCAACTTCAATCAAAATCAAGATCGCGGGCCGGTCAATGGCTTGGCGTTTTCTTATAGTGGATTTCCATACACGTACCCGGATATTGTTGGCGGTACGGGGCTGGCAGGAGATCGGTTTGGCAAAATTGATCGGAATAAATTGCGGATTTATCTGATGCGAAATGTACAGTATGCTTCATTGAACCCCGCTATGTCATTTGGTTTCGGCGTATGGCAGTTGAATGACGATCAGGTAGCTGAAGTATGTCTGGATGCCGCCAAACGGCATCACGCCTTGCAGCCATATATTTTTGATGCGGCTTTGAAAGCTTACGAAACAGGTTTCCCCTACCCATTGACGCCCCTTCCGCTTGCTTTTGAAGATGACAAGGCAACCTATGATCGGGAGAACAATCGGAAGCGAGGCTACCAATGGATGATTGGTGAATCATTGATGGCATACCCCTTATATGGGAATGACTACCATACGACCAATCGACGCGATGTTTACCTTCCCGAAGGGGTCTGGATCGACTACGATAGTGGCAATAGATACCAGGGGCCGATGATGCTTGATGAGTTCGAGATTCCGGTTGATAAAACACCGTTGTTCGTTGGGGGGAAGGGCTTTGTGGTTGAGCAAGCGGAAAATGCGCTGTATGCCCGGCTTTATGACGTCGATTTTGCCGGCCATATCACGTTCCGGCATAAAGACGGGCGGAGCCAATCGGTCATCGATATTCGGGAAACTCCATCAAAGAAATCTATCGTGATGGACTCAACTACCGGCAAGAGGATACGAACGGCATGGGAAAGGCATGCTCTTCAGTTTGTGATGGAAGCCGGGCACCATTATGTGATTGAGTAACATTTTTTCAGCAAAATAAAGTTGTAGATCAATTATCAATTAACCAGAAACAAGTTATGAAGAATTATCGAGCCGTTTTTAGACGGGTGTTATTAAGTTGCCCCCCGGTGTTGAGGGCACTGGTTATCAAATGCGTGCCGATTGTTGTTTTATTGGCGAATGTGCACGTCGCTGCAATGGCGATGTCGCATTCCGTGGAACCGGCTTCAACCAACGTCGTTCAGGCTAAACGAATCGAGGGGCGTGTGACGGACCAGAACGGAACACCATTAGCTGGTGTAACGGTTGCGGTGAAAGGTACGTCTGCCGTTGCCATCACTGACGAGACAGGAGCTTATCGTATCGTTGTACCAGAAGGTGGAACCGTTTTGGTGTTTACCATTGTTGGGTTTGCATCCATTGAACGAGCAATTAACAATAATGCGATCGTCAACGTTTCGATGACCACTTCGATTAGCGACCTGGAAGAAGTGGTGGTTGTGGGGTATGCCACTCAGAAAAAAATTAACCTGACCGGTGCAGTAGAAAACATCAACCTCGAGGACGTACAGGATCGGGTGTTGACGGATGCCAGCCAGATTCTTCAAGGAAAGTCATCTGGGGTGCTGATTACGCAGGTTTCCGGACAACCGGGAAGGGACCAGGCGGATGTCCGTATCCGTGGTATCTCTTCTATTGACAATAATAGCAATCCGTTGATTATCATTGACGGAGTAGAATCTTCGTTAAGTGACGTGAACCCGAACGACATCGCATCCATTTCGGTACTAAAAGACGCGTCTGCGGCATCTATTTATGGAAACCGTGCCGCGGGTGGTGTGTTGATTATTACCACAAAACAAGGGCGGAGCGGGTTGGACGTTAATTATGTGGGGACAGTTTCCGTACAGGAACCTACGCGGATTCCGGAGGCTGCTAGTTCCACGGAGTTTGCCCGGGCCTACAATGAGGGGCGGTTAAACTCTGGATTGCCAATTGGTTACACGGAAGAGGAAATTCAGTTGTTTGAAGAGGCGACGTTACCCGAATATAAAGGTGTTAACTTATATGATGAATATTTTTCAAACGCGTTGACCCAAAACCATTACCTCAGTGCCCGGGGAGGGCAACCGAATAAGTTTGACTTTTCAGTATCCGGCGGATACCTGGATCAAGATGGGATTTTGGTGGGTACCGATCAGCGTAAGATTAGCTATTTGGCGAACGTGAACACATTTTTCCTTGATGGCAAGCTCAAGGTTAGCGGACGGTTACTTGGATACGAGCGCAAGATGAACGAGTTGGATAAATCTACCGAGGGGATTCTACAGACGGTTGGTACAACCCGTTCCACCGCATATTTCAAATCAACGACTGGTTTATATTCGTATCCGGCCATCAACTACAGCTCTTATGTGAACGGGGGTGGGACGTTTCGTAGCAATGGTAATTTAAAGTACCAACTGGGCCTCGAACTTAAGCCAGTAGAATCGCTGACCTGGACAGCGATGTATGCTAGCACGGGAAATTCACTGGATTTTACAAGATTCTCGCCCAATCAGTACACGGCGGGGAGCGTATTTGATGAAGACGGCGTGTACCGACCGTCGTCAATCAATCTGCAGCGGAACTATTCGACCTTAAGAACATTTAATTCTACCCTGAGATTTGATGAATCGTTCGCGGAGATGCATAACTTTTCGGCGTTATTAGGTTATGAAGCGATCGCGTTCAAAACGGAAGGATTCGGTGCCCGGGGAACAGACTTGTCGGCAAACTTGCCAATCCTTTCGTTAGCCGACCCAGCTTCTATCGCACCGATAGACATTGCCAATGCGGAGCGGACGTCGTTGTCTTTCTTTGGTCGGATTAATTACAATTACGACGAGAAATACCTTTTGGAAGCGAATATCCGTCGGGATGGTTCGTCGCGGTTTATGACAGGAAAGCGTTGGGGTACATTCCCGTCGGTTGCAGCTGGATGGGTACTTTCGAAGGAATCGTTCTTGTCGTCAGTGGATTGGCTGGATTTGTTGAAAATTCGGGGCTCTTGGGGGCTTCTTGGAAATGCTGGTATTGGAACAAACTATGCGGCTTCAGATGTCTTGTCTGCTGGCTTGGATTACAATTTCGGAGGTACCATTGTACCCGGAACGGCCATCTCTTTGCTAGCCAACCGCAATACCACATGGGAAACAACCGAGCAACTCAATATCGGTGTCGATGTATCTGTTTTGAACCGGCTGAATATCAACGTCAATTACTTCAACAAGAAAACCTCAGATATTCTAGCTCGTATCACGATTCCGGGGTCATTGGGGATTTCAGGAACGCCGTACCAGAATGTGGGCACCATGACGAACAAAGGTGTGGAGTTGGGCGTTGAGTATAACAGCGACCCCGCGAAGGCATTTCAATACCGTATTAATGGCAACGTTTCCTACCAGAAAAACCGGGTGGTTGATATTGGTCCTTTGCCTTATATTTTCCATAGTGCAGTATCTGGCTATGCGCCACCAGCAGGAGTAATCCGTTCCGTTGTGGGCGAGTCATTTGGCTCCTATTTTGGGATGGTAGCGGACGGGATTTATCAGATTGAAGATTTCACTTGGCAAAACAATAGCGACCCCGGTATCGATTTTTATGATCGGGAGTTCGAATTGAAAGAAAATTATGCCGATCCGTCTGGTATTATGCAAAACCCGATGCCCGGGGATATTCGCTTTAAGGACCTCAACGAAGATGGTATAATCGATGATGGCGACCAACAGATAATCGGTAAACCATTGCCTGACTATATTTATTCGCTAAACCTCAATGGACGGTTTAAGAATTTCGAACTGAATATACTCGCGCAGGGTGTACTAGGAGCCGATGCGTATATCATGGGGGCTATGGTGACACCTTTTTGGAACGGGACGGGCAGTATCTCGAAAGAGCTATATGAAAATCGCTGGACACCCGACCGACCCAGTGAAACCTGGCAGCGACTGTACGACGATCGTACTCGCTCTGGTCTGATATCTTCTTATTACCTGCAGAACGCTGCCTATTTGAGGTTAAAGAACATTACCTTAGGGTATGCAGTTAATCCGGGCTTACTGCGTAGATTGAATGTGAAATCATTAAAATTATTTCTTAGTGTCGAGAACCTCTTCACCGTTACCCGGTTGAATAAAGGTTTCGATCCGGAGAAAAGCTTTAATCGGATTACTTCTGATTTTCATCCACAAATACGAACGACCGCATTAGGATTGAACATTGGTTTATAAACCCGTTTTAACAAAACATGATTAAGATGAAAAGCAAAACACTAATTATAGCCTTATTCGTTGGGATATTGCCTTTTGGAGGATGCTCTGATTTTTTGGAAACCGAGCCTATGGATTTTGTAAGTCCAGATAATTTCTCCACTGAAAATGATATTATTTTGGCCTTGAATGGCAGTTACCAGGCACTAATGGCTGATAAACGGAGTCCTATCAGTATCGATTTTATCACAGACAACGGAATTGTAACGTTGGCGAACACTGGAGAGATCGATTTCTGGGACCAGACCCAGACGCCTATTTCGGCCCCGGCATTACGGAAGTGGGAACAGAATTATGCCGGTATATTGCGGGCTAATACCGTGCTTAAATATATCGTTGATGTACCCATGGAGGAGAGTAAACAGCAGCGGTATACGGGCGAGGCGCTTTTTTTGCGTGCTTATTTCTTTGCGGATCTTATCGATTTTTATGGCGATGTGCCTTTCCGGACCGAGCCCGAGGGTTTAGAGAAAAAAGATTCACCCCGTGTGGATAAGTCGATTATTGTAGATGCTATTCTGGCAGACCTGACGCAGGCAGCGGCATATCTTCCCGATCCGGGAACCTACAGTGGTAGCGACGTTGGCAGAGCTACCAAGGGAGCAGCATTGGCGCTGAAAGCCAAGGTGGCGCTATACAATGAACATTGGGCGGAGGCCGCATCGGCTTGCCAGCAAGTAGAAGAGCTGGGGTATTATTCACTGTATCCCGATTTTTATGCCATGTTTAGTGGCGAAGCTGCAGAAAATAATCCGGAGGTCATTTTTGATATCCAATATATGCAAAACCAAGCGAGCAAAGGCATGTCTCATCAGTGGAAAACGTATTTCAACAGTTGGAGCTCATATATGGCGCTTCAGAACCTGGAAAAAGAATACTATATGGCCAATGGGAAACCCATTGATGACCCTTCTTCGGGGTATGATACTAGTCGCCCGTGGGACGGTCGCGACCCGCGTTTGGGTTATACGTTTGTGTTACCGTATTCGATGGATGGGCACACCGTTGCTGGCGCCGTAAAATATTATTTCCCCATCCAAAAGCGATCCGCCAATTTTTCGAGTTTACGAATCCGGAAATGGGTTGACTATTCCGACGGAAGTGTCAATAGCATTTCGGGTAACAACATTATCCTCCTCCGGTATGCCGACGTATTGTTGATGCATGCGGAAGCATTGTTGGAATCGGCGAATTGGGCGGATAATAAGGTGGAGATCTTGCGTTTGGTCAATTTGGTCAGGCAACGACCGGGCGTAGAAATGCCTACCATTGAAGAATCGGAAGGCGAGGATGTAGGCCAGTCGGAACTGCGGGATATCATCCGCCATGAACGGCGGGTGGAATTTGCTTTCGAAGGGACCCGCCTGAGCGATATACGCAGGTGGGAAGTCGGAGCGGAAGCATTTACGGACGCGATAGGCTATCGTCCTGAACTTCTAACTACGGACGAAAGCACCGCCGTTTATGAAACGTACGCCTTTCGGCAGCGTACCTTCAATGCGAATAAGGGGTATTTGTGGCCTATCCCTGAAGAAGAGATACAGGCTAATTTGGCGATAACAGGTAACAACCCGGGGTATTAGGGGATACGTAACGCGATGAGGTGGTGTCGTTGGATATTGTTGGTTTGTGTACTATGCGCTATGGCTTTCCCCGGATACACACAGCGGGAAACCGCCATTAACCTGGAGTCATTTAAGCGCCCAAGCGGGCTGAATAGGCCGTTGACTTGGTGGCATTGGATTAATGGGAATGTTACCAAAGAGGGTATAAAAAAGGACCTGATTGACATGAAACGCGTGGGGATTGGCGGCGTGCAGCTTTTTGATACGCATATGTATTTGCCTAAGGGCCCTGTTCGATATGGGAGCGACAGTTGGCACGAACATGTACAGTATGCGATTCGCACCTGTGATAGTCTTGGGTTGGAATTTTACATCGTCAATAGTCCGGGGTGGTCTGGCGCGGGGGGACCATGGATAGATGTTAATCGCTCCATGAAGACATTGGTGTTTAGTGAAACGCAAGTGAGTACCAGCGAGGATGGTGAAATCAAGCTTTCTCAGCCGTACCGCCGGGATGGTTTGTACGAGGACATTGCAGTGTTGGCGGTACGCGAAGGAGGCAGTAAGCAACGGCGCGTACCGCTGGCTTTTCGTTCCGTTGGCAATAACAGGGATATCGATGCATTGTCAGATCACGATTTATCTACATCTTGGAAAACTTCTAGGGGCGGCGATACATTGGTGGCCACATTCGATGGCCCCGTCACGTTAAATGGCATCCGTATCGATTTGAAATTTTTGCCGGTAGGAACGGATTTCCGTGGTTCAATAGCTATATCAGAAAAAGGCCACCAGTATGAATCCTTGGTGACATTTGCCTTTCCTAATCACAGCGACACGACCGGCTCGTTTGTTATCCCTTTCGAGGCCGTTTCAGCGCGTAAGATCCGTATTAACTTAACGGGTACCCGTGACACAATTGAGGTCGCGGAAGTCGAATTCCGCCTTCTACATAGCCCGGCAAATTGGCATCAGAAAATTGCAGCCACAAAGTTTTCGGTCAATGAAACGGTTGCTGCCAACATGGGCCGAAAGGTGATGTTTAGTGAAGAAGGTCTGACGGTTAAAGACGTGACGCGCTTTTTCGACAGGAGGCTTGGTGTTTTGAAATGGACGCCGACCGATGGAGTGTGGACGATCCTGCGTTTTGGCTACACTACAACGGGGAAAAAGATTCATCCGGCACAGGACGAGGGAACCGGATACGAAGTGGATAAACTTGACCCGGAGGCCGTCCGGTTCCAGTTTGAGAAATCACTGGGAAGAATAATTCGGGATGCGGGCGATCTGGCAGGAAAGACATTCAAGGGGATCGTCTTCGACAGTTTCGAAGGAGGATACCAAAATTGGACAAGCGAGCTCCCGGAATTGTTTGAAGCGAAAAAGGGATATAGCTTGATTCCTTATCTTCCTCTTTTTGCCGGTAGAATGATCGGGGGGGAGAAAGTCGCTGAAGGTATTTTGTGGGATTTTAGACAATGCATTACGGAGCTTATCGCAGAAAATTACCAGGCTACGATGTATTCGCTTGCGAAGGGGCATGGACTGAGTGTATACGCTGAATCGCAGGGTGGCCCGATATCCCCGGCGTGGGGGAACCGCTATTCGGATGTGCCGATGAATGAGTTTTGGACAGATGGGATTGAGCGTAGGATACCACTCATTCGACAGACCGTATCGGCAGCACATATATTGGGCAAACCAATCGTCGGTGCCGAGGCATTTACTTCTAAGCCGGAATTCGGCAAGTGGCAGCGTGTTCCCGCAAATTTGAAACAGATAGGCGACGTGGCATTTGCAGCGGGTATTAACCGGTTCGTGTTTCATACGTATACCCATCAGCCTTATGATGTCTATCCCGGTTTTACGATGGGGCGGTATGGGACACATTTCGGCCGCACCAATACATGGTGGGCATATGCGCGGCCCTGGATGGAATATATCGCCCGAAGCCAGTATCTGTTGCAATGGGGGCAGCGGCACGCAGACATTTGCGTGCTTTACCCCGAGGACGCCATTTATGAAGAACCCCCGGGGCTACCCGTAATCCCCTCGGGATATACCTTTGATATCTGTTATCCGCATCAACTGGAGGACATTCAGGTGCAAGGCGGAAAGTTGATATTCCCTTCGGGCGCAAACTATCGTCTTATGGTATTGGCTCCTTACCCGGTTATGCATGTAAAAACGCTTCATCGGCTTGCCGATTTACTTGACCGGGGCGCAACCATTGTTGGCCCCCCACCTCATCAACCAGCCGGCAGAAATGATTTGAGCCAGCATGCGCAATTCGGTCAGTTGGTCGACCGGATATGGGGTGGATTGGATGGAAAGGGAGCGCAATTGAAAGAAGTTGGAACGGGTAAGGTCCATTGGAATAACGCAATTGTCGATATGTTGAAAAAAAGCGGAATCCGTCCCGATATCGAGTCGGATGACGACGATTCATTGATGTTTGCACATCGATATTCCACGACCGAAGATGTTTACTTCGTTGTTAATCGCGCCGAGCAATCGAGCGTTGAAAATGTTGAATTTAGTGTTCCGGATAAGCGCCCGGAAATTTGGGATCCCAATACGGGGGATTACCATAACGCACCGATTGTTGACACGTCGGCAAATGGAGTCAACGTACGGCTGGGGTTAGCACCAGGGGCTTCCCGATTCGTGGTTTTTAGGAAACCATTACCCGAAAATTGGGTTCGCGAAGCCGAAAAGGATGTAAGCGGGCAATCTAACCCCATAGCGACTGTATTAAAAAATAAATGGGACTTGTTGCTGGTGGATGAAGAAAAAGCAATTACACTGGATAGTTTGCGGCTATGGAACACATTCCATAGGGAACGAATCAAATATTATTCGGGTCCTGGTATTTATTCCACGACGTTCAAACTAAGGCATCGCCTCGATGAAGACGATCGGATATTTCTAGACATCGGCGCATACTTTGATCTCGCCCAAATTGACATGAACGGGCAAAAAGTAGGCATCATGTGGGACGGACAAGGGATGGTTGACATCACGTCGCATGTGAAGAAAGGGCTTAATCAACTCCAGATTACGGTTGTCAATAGGTGGGTCAATAGGTTGATCGGCGATGAACATTATCCAACCACCCTTCGTTATGCGGTGAGTAGCAGTATATTTTCGACCGGCCGCTTATTGGAGTTACCTCACTGGCTGCATGAACCAGCCAAGCGGAAAACCAAACGCAAAACATTTACAACTTGGAAGCATTATCGGGTGGACTTCCCGCTGGTTCCGTCGGGGCTAGCTGGTCCGGTTCGCTTGTTGCACTATCGTAAGTAGTAAACAATGCTGAATACCTTAAAATTGATGATTATGAGATTGAGAAAGTTAGGAGTTTTATGTATCGTTTTTATACTCTTTTATCCCGGTTGCGCCAGTAGCCAGGATGTCATGAGTGGCTTTCTGCCCCATTTCACCATTTTATATAGCCCGGATGACCCTAACCTGGCTATGCGGCCTGCGGGTATAACCGATGTCAACTATAACGTGGCCACATGGAGGACCTATCCCGGAAAGGTCTCGGACCTCCCGGTAAGCCGAAAGAATGCGGCAACGGCGGGCGATGGCTTTGACGACCGCATCTTGGAAGCCAAATCATCTGGGCGAACCGTGAGCCTGAGCCACGCTGCGGCTGAGGTGATCGAAGTGCGGGCTACCGATAGCGAGCGGCGTGGAGATACCTTGTTCTATCATTTTCCACCGGCCGACGGCTTTGCCCTTGAAGCTTACCTCTTAGTGGAGGATAAGCCATACCCTAAATTGCACTTTGACTTTCAAGCGAAACAGGATGGCTGGTATACCGTTGGGTACACCGGTGCGCCGGCCAAGGGATTGGATGAGGTGGAAGAAATATGGCAACCACTGATCTGGCAGGAGAAGCGTTTTCCGGATAAGCCCTATTTGACGCTTGCTTATCGTTGCCCCATCCCGTCGGCGTTGGTTGAGGCGGATGATTGGACGGTGGGTGTTTTGGCCGCTCCCGAGGAGTTCCCCTTCAATCCACTGCCATTATTGCAAAACAGCCGATTCGGTATAGCTGTGAGAGATAGTCGTGGAAATGCGCAGCCGCAATTGTGGGCACCGGTATTCGGAGGGGTAGGGTCCGAGATGAAAACGGGTGATCAGTTTGGGTTTACGTGTTTGCTGCCTGCTATCAAGCAATCGCTCACGTATGCCTATGAGGATATTGCCCGTGAGGCTTTCGGGTTTCAGGCGATGCGTAAAAATGAGATTAGCTCACTGAATCAGGTCATCGACAGGATGACAGACTATGCGCTTTCGGAGTATGCTTGGTTCATCGACTCGCTCAAAGGATGTGCCTATTCGACGGATGTGCCTGGGGCTGTAAAGAATGTTTCCAGCCTGAACCCCTTAAACATTGCTACCGTGCTGGATAATCCCCGGATGTTTGAGGAACGGGCGTACCCAACGATGGAATATATGTTATCCAGGGAAAAGTTCTTGTTCGCCCTCGATAAGGAACAGAAAATCCAGAATCCCTCGCGAAAATTGACGGGGCCGGTAGCGCCCATATCCGAGCTCACTGCGTTATACACCGTATTCGGAAAGCGTAACCCATTTTTACTTTCGCTCGCTGAACAAGAGTTTGGTAGAAGCCGCATTCGCAACCTGGATGTGGCCGAAAAGAGCGATAACTGGATAAATGCGATGTACCTATACCGGGCAACGGGAGATGAACGATACTTACAGGCCGCCACTAGCGGTGCCGATCAGTACATAAAAGACCGGGTAGATGAGAAACAACGGGAGTTCGATGATCCGTTTGCCGGTGGCTTTTTCTTTTGGCCTGCTTTTACGAATCGCTGGATCGAATTGCTGGAGTTATATGAAATAACCCAGAATCAAGCATACCTCGAGGCAGCACATGATGGCGCACGTCATTATGCGCAATTCTGCTGGATGTCACCGGCGGTACCCGACCATAAAGTTACCGTAAACAAAGACGGGAAAGCACCCATGTATTGGTACCTGAAATCGAAGGGGCATAAACAGATGTACTTCCCTGAAGAAACCGTACCTGCCTGGCGGGTATCGGAGATAGGCCTCACACCGGAATCATCAGGAACTTCGTCGGGCCACCGCGCTATTTTCATGGCGAACTATGCGCCCTGGATGCTGCGACTGGGATATTACGCAAACGATACATTTCTGCAAGAGATCGCCAAGGATGCGATTGTAGGCCGTTATCGGAACTTTCCAGGTTACCACATGAATACAGCACGGACAACGGCCTATGAAAAGGCGGATTATCCGCTGCGGCCACACGAAGAGCTCAGCGTTAACTCTTTTCATTACAACCATATCATGCCCATGATTTCCATGTTGTTGGATTACTTGATCACCGACGCCTATGTGAAATCCGATGGCCAGATAGATTTCCCTTCGGAGTATATTGAGGGGTACGCCTATTTGCAGAATAAGATGTATGGCCACCACCCCGGAAAGTTTGAAAACGAGGTGGGCGTTCAACTGTGGATACCTTCGGGGTTGCTCGAAATCGACCAAATTGAACTCAATTACATCTCCGCTAGAAAAGGAGACAAGTTATACCTCGCATTTATGAACCAATCTGATCAGCCTGTTTCTGCACGCGTGCTTGTCAATGATGCGCTCGTCCGCTGCGACGAGCCTGACCAATGCAGTTTTACCGTTGAGGTAGGACCGTCGGGCATTGAAACGGTGGTCCTGGGAAATTTAGAAATAAATCCAGCGATCCAAGATAAGATTATTGCAACAACCGATGGAGCGGTGGGAAATGACTACCTTGAGATACAACCCGGGAATGCCAAAGCGATGTTGATGCGTTTAAGTGACGTGGCCAATACGGTATATCTGTATCTGTCTGACGACGAGAGCAGTGTCCGTTCGGCTCGTATAACGTATACAGACTTAACTGGCAACGAACAGACAATCGTTGATAAAAGCTATCCTTATGAGTTTACGGTGCCGTTGGATAAGCACCAGAAAGGCCTACGATTCCAGCTTGAGGTGGAAGACGTAAATGGTCATGTGAAACGATCTGAGGACTTGCGCTTGGGGTCATTAACGAAATAAGATCGATTATAACGGATGAAGGGAGTGTAATTAATGAAGATTAAGGCGTTGAAAGTGTCTATGCCGTTCGTTTTCGGATACTTGGTCTTGACGAACTACTGTCTTGCTCAGGTCGGAAAACCTATGGTGGCGGATAGCGGTGATTTCGTTAAAATTGCGGCTTCTCAGGGGCCCAGTTCACCCTTATTATTCACGGTTCCCGAAGCTGGTGTTCCACTTGTCATCCCGGGTACGTTCTATCGGGAAGATGAATGTGCCACGCGGGATGGTATACCTAATTTTTTAGCTAAAGCCGGGAGTGGTAAGGACGTGACCGTCGCGTTCATTGGCGGAAGTATTACCCAGAGCAAACTCTGCTACCGGATTCAGGCGGCTCAGTATATGCAGCAATTGTTTCCTGACGCCGAGTTTCGTTGGGTGAATGCCGGTGTGTCGGGCACGGGTACGGATCTTGGGGCATTCCGTCTTGAAGAACAGGTGCTCCGCTACCAGCCTGATCTCATTTTTATTGAATTTGCGGTCAACGGAGCATATCAGCCCGGTATGGAGGGCATGATTAGGCAGGTTATAAAAAACAACCCGTATACAGACATCTGCTTGATATACACCATCAAGAACGGGCAGACGGCTAGCTATCAACGGGGTGATATCCCCGATAATATCCTTGGGTTGGAGCGCATTGCTTCGCACTATGCGATTCCATCTATTCATTTGGGTATGGAAGCCGCGGAACTGGAAGCCCAGGATAAGTTGATTTGGAAGGGAAGTCGGGAGCAGAAGACGGATAAGTTGTTATTTTCCGAAGACGGCATCCATCCCCTTGAGGCCGGTGGTAACCTATATGCTGCTGCTATCGCACGGGGTCTTCATCAGCTTAAAGCGAACACGCTACCCCGCTTGCATACGCTTCCCGATCCGCTAATCAGCGATATCTGGGACAGCGCCGGTATGTACAGCCCTTGGCAAGTCGCTTCATTCGACAACAACTGGCATATAATGCTAACCCAGCAATCACCCCTCACTAAATTTGAGGGATGGTTTGACTCCCTGATGACCGCCGATAAGCCCGGCGCGGCGTGTACGTTCTATTTTGAGGGTGACATGTTCGGTGTTTTCGATATCGGCGGACCGGAAGTTGGCCAACTTACTATTTGGATCAACGATCAATTGGTTGGCCTGGATGCAGTAAGCGAGCGTAATTATCGCCTTTATCAAATCGGCAATACCGGCGCGGATACTACGTTGAATAGATTTAACGGTTTCTGTAACGATAGGTATCGGGGGCAATACGATGTAATCCAGTTACCATTTGGTAGGCATAAAGTGACCCTGAAAGTTTCTTTCGAGAAAGCGGATAAGCACGCGATTCTGGGACCGAAGCGGTTAGATGATATTACTGCAAACCCAGCGAAGTATGATCGGTCCGCAATTTATCTAGGTAGAATCTTGTTGCGTGGGAAACCAATCGCCGCGACTGGGCACGCGCAAGTGGAATAAGTAACTGAACTGTTTTATATAGCTGTTTTATTAGAGATACGATTTATGAAGTTACTAGAGGGGTTTGAGAAAGACGGAAGAAATTTGCAAACGGTCACCCAACATGCCGACCTTGTCATCACGGGAGGTGGTCTTTCCGGTGTATGTGCCGCGATCACGGCAGCCCGACAGGGGCTTAAGGTAGTACTGGTCCAAGACCGGCCCGTACTCGGCGGCAATGCCTCCAGCGAGGTACGGCTGTGGGTGTTGGGCGCAACCTCACACATGGGCAACAATAACCGATGGAGTAGGGAAGGAGGGGTAATCGATGAGCTATTGGTGGAGAACATATACCGGAATCCGGAAGGGAACGCCATCATATTCGATTTGGTGTTGCTCGATAAAGTAATACAAGAACCCAACATCACGCTGCTGCTCAATACGGCCGTGTACGAAGTGGAAAAAGATGATCCGGAACGTATAAAGGCACTGCGGGCCTTCTGTAGCCAGAACGCAACCGAATATCGTCTGGAAGCCCCGTTGTTTTGCGATGCCTCGGGCGACGGCATTGTGGGATTCCTTGCCGGCGCGGCATTTCGCATGGGCGCTGAGCGACGGGAGGAGTTTGACGAACCCATGGCGCCGGATGCCGATTACGGCGAGCTGCTAGGCCACTCGCTTTACTTCTATAGTAAAGACACTGGAAAACCCGTGCAATTTGTTGCGCCATCGTTTGCGCTGGACGTATCCAAGGAAATTCCCCGGTTCCGCAACTTCAAGGCCAACGACCACGGCTGCCAGTTGTGGTGGGTGGAACACGGCGGCCGGCTGGACACGGTGCATGACACCGAACGAATCAAGTGGGAGCTTTGGCAGGTGGTATACGGCATTTGGGATTACATCAAGAACTCAGGGAAATTTCCGGAAGCGGAGACGATGACGCTGGAATGGGTGGGGATGATTCCGGGCAAGCGGGAGAGTCGAAGGTTTGAGGGGGATTACATGATGTCTCAACGTGACTTGATCGAACAGCGTGAGCATCCCGATGCGGTAGCGTACGGTGGCTGGTCCATCGATTTGCACCCTGCCGATGGCGTATTCAGTGAGCGGCAGCCTTGTAACCAATGGCACAGCAAGGGCATCTTCCAGATTCCGTATCGAACACTGTATAGCAAAAACATAAAAAACCTGTTCCTCGCCGGGCGGATTATCAGCGTAAGCCACGTGGCATTCGGTGCCACCCGGGTGATGGCGACAAGCGCCTATACAGGGCAAGCAGTGGCGATGGCGGCGGTACTATGTAAGGGGAAAGCGTTATTGCCGCGTGATATTTATGACCATGGGCATATCGAATCCTTGCAAACGGAATTGATGAAAGCGGGCCAATACATACCGGGGCTTGCGCTGCAAGACGATGCGGAAAAGGTTCGGCAAGCGAAAGTTTCCGTCTCCAGCGAGCTGGCGTTTACAGGCTTCGAAGAAATGGGCGTGACCTGGCGCCCACTCAGCATCTCGGCAGCACAAATGATACCGCTATCAGCTGGAAAAATGCCAACATTCGTGCTGACCATACAAGCCGAACAGGATACCGGATTGCAGGTGGAACTTCGCGCCAGTATCCGGAAAGGCGGGTTTACTCCGGACAGCATACTGGCCACAAAGATCGTTGCATTGACAACGGGTAGTACGGAAATCCAGCTGGATTTCAATATTGAGCTTGGTGAAGAGCAGTATGTGTTCTTGACATTCTTAAAAAACGAACACGTGCGCCTCCCTTATACCGAACAGCGAATCACCGGATTGCTGTCCGTGTTTAATGGCGTGAATAAAAAGGTGTCTAACAACGGGCGGCAGCGGCCACCCGCAGACTCGGGAGTGGATGAATTTGAATTTTGGTGCCCTCAGCGGCGACCACAGGGGCAGAATATTGCCTTAACGATTTCCGAACCGGTAAAACTGTTTGGAGCAGAAAATTTACGGAACGGGGTAGACAGGCCAACAACCGCACCTAATGCATGGGTAGCTGACCCGGGCGATGAAACACCGCAACTGACCCTTTCGTGGGAACAACCGCAGTCGATCAGCCGCGTCGACTTGGCGTTTGATACGGATTTTGACCACGCGATGGAGTCGGTGCTGATGACCCACCCCGAGCGGGTGATGCCGTTCTGTATTCGCAGCTATCGGATAGCAGATGCGACGGGTAAGGTCATATATCAGCAAACCGACAATCACCAAACCCGGAATGTCATTGACTTTGATAAACCAGTGATGACGGACAGACTAACCATTTACGTGGAGCACCCTTCTAAGGAAGTTCCTGCGGCGTTGTTCGCCGTACGATGTTATGGAGGTGACCAATGACCACGCTTGATTACTGGGTAATCGCCGTTTTCTCCATCGGTATTTTGGTGGCCGGGCTCTCTATGAGCGACCGCAAGGCGGATATGAAATCGTATTTCGGTGCCAGCGGCGCCCTGCCCTGGTGGATGAGTGGCCTATCCCTCTACATGGGCTTTTTCTCGGCTGGAACCTTCGTCGTATGGGGGGCGATTGCCTATGAGCAAGGCTGGGTGGCGGTGGCCATTCAGTGGACGATGGCCATTGCGGGATTCCTCATTGGGCGGTTCATTGCGCCGCGTTGGCGGCAAACGGGCGTATTAACGGCGGCCGAGTTTATACAGCAACGCTTCGGCAATAGCGTACACAAGTTTTATACGTACGTGTTTTTGTTGATGAGTTTCGCCTACAACGGTGCGTTCCTTTACCCGGTAGCCAAGTTGGTGAACGTTTCGACCGGCATGCCCTCGCATTGGGCGATTATTCTTTTTGGCCTGATGGCGGTGTTGTATACTACTTCGGGGGGGCTATGGGCGGTCATCGTGACGAACGTACTGCAGTTTGTGGTGCTCACCGCGGCGATACTGATTGTGGTTCCTTTGGCTTTCGACAACGTGGGTGGTGTCGGCGCATTTGTGCAGGCGGCTCCCAAAGGCTTTTTCAACCTTACGGGAGGTGAGTATTCCATTTGGTTCATGGCGGCTTTTGGTTTTTACAACATGGTGTTCATCGGGGGGAACTGGGCCTATGTGCAACGCTATACGAGCGTACCCACCAAGCGGGACGCGAAAAAAGTGAGTTACTTATTTGGCTGGCTTTATTTGATCAGCCCTGTGGTGTGGATGCTGCCGCCCATGCTCTACCGGTTGGTCAACGCCGATTTGGGTGGACTTGAAAACGAGGGCGCCTACCTGCTGATGTGTAAGGAGGTATTACCGGCTGGAATGATGGGGCTGATGATTACAGGGATGATTTTCGCGACCACTGATTCCGTAAACGCTTCGCTGAATGTCTCGTCCGCCGTGTTTACCAACGATTTGTATAAGCGACTGCGGCCCAAGGCATCCAATAAGTCATTGATGTGGGTGGCGCGGCTCTCCACATTAGGGTTCGGGGTGGTCACGGTGTTGGTAGCCTTGATGGTGCCTTCCATGGGTGGCATTGTGGAAGTGGTGTTGAGCATTGGGGCGCTCACCGGCGTGCCTTTGTATGGCCCGGCGGTGTGGGCGTTGTTTTCCAAACGGCAAACGGCTTTCTCGGTATTGTTTGTTACCACTGCGAGCCTGGCGGTCAACGTCTTCTTTAAGTTCATTTCCCCAACTGTGCTCGAAATTTCCTTAGACCGAATGCAAGAAACCGTATTGGGGGTGGCGCTACCTATCGTGCTACTGGCTATTTTTGAAGTTGTATACCGCAAGATGCCGTATCGGGTGCCGGAAGTTGTGGTAGTGCATGATGCGTCCGTAGTGGACGAACAAGCACACGGCAAACGCCAAAGTGCCTTGGCCATCAAGACGGTTGCCTATGCCTTATTGGGTGTAGGGCTGATAATCTTTGTATTGGGACTGTTGGCAACGCATGGACGCTCAGCAGTACTGAGTATATCCATGGCGATAGTGCTGCTGGGCGCTGGCTTACTCCTATCGCTACGCAATAAACACGTCTAGGTATAATATCTTGAAGCTGTCATCAATTGTCCAAACGTTTTCAAACCCCATTGGAATTTGCTATCAATTACCAAAAAACAACAGGATAGTATGGCAACAATAGCATTCAATGGTACCGAAGAACATACGGTCGGGTCTTTACCGGCAGTGGGCAGCAAAGCCCCGGATTTTAAACTGACAGCAGGTGATCTTTCAACGAAGGCGTTGGGCGACTACCGATGTGAAAGTTTTAATAGTCAACATTATAGGGGCACAAGGATAGTAGTTTTTCCGATGCCTATCAATTGAAAGTGACCGATGGTTCTTGGCGGGGCTTCTGAACCGAGCCACGCCCCACTGGTCGAAGCTGAAGATATTCCTGCGAACACTTTGAACGATTTTAACCGATCGATTTCATCATCAGATTTGCCGTTGCTTTCCATATCTCCCTGCTGGAAATAGGCGACTATTTCTTTCGGCGCTATCGTAGGCATCGCTTTCAGTATCTTGGCGTAGCTGGGTGTCTTTGTTCACGTCTATTTTATGCTGTATAGCGCCACAGGTGTCGTCTCCTGTTTTGTCGTGGGCTGGTTGGCCAGCATCGTTTATCAAGAAATGAAACAAGCCGGAAAGGCAAGCTAAATCCCTTACCCCACCAACACATTCGGAAACACGCCCAGTACCCATACGACAACGGTAAGCAGCACCGCCAGCCACAGGATGGAATAGCGCAACGGTTTCATTTCCGGTTCGCTATCCGCTGTTTTCAGGAAAGCATGCAACGGAATCTTGAAATAGAAAAATAAAGAAATGACGGTGGTAAGCGCTCCCACGATCAACAGCACGACCATGCCGATATCGCCGGTTGCTTGCCAGTCGTGGAAGACCGCGGTAAACACGAGCAGCTTCGCCACGAAACCCGAGGTAGGGGGGATTCCGGTGAGCGATATCATGATCAACGTAAAGCACACCAGCGCCAGTGGCATGGCCTTACCCAAGCCGCGGTATTGCGTCACATCCACAGCGCCGGTGCGCGATTCGATGTAACCCGTCAGCATAAATACCCCTATGTTCATCATCGCATAAACAGCTAGGTAGTACAATAGGACGGTGTGGTCTCCCGCGGAATACGCCAATACCGCCATCATCAAGAAGCCGGTATGGCCGATCGACGAGTAAGCCATCATACGCTTCACGTCGGTTTGCCGCAAGGCGGCCACATTACCCCATAGCATCGTCACCACAGCCGCAGCCACCAGCATCAACCGGAGGTGCTGGTAGGCGAAGCTATCCGCTGGCCATGCATATAGGATGTTAGCCAGTAGGGCGATGCCAGCGATTTTTGGCGCTGTGGAAAGGAATGCCGTTACGGGCGTGGGCGCTCCCTGATACACGTCGGGCGCCCAGAAATGGAAGGGTACGAAGGTCAGCTTGAACCCTACCCCCGTGAAGACAAACAGCAGGGCCATGGTGACCAGCAGCGGGGAGGTGTTGTTAAGCCCATGGACATGCTGGTCGGAAGTGTAATCGAGGTTGCCGGTAAAGCCATACAGTAGCGACATGCCGTAAAGCATCACGGCCGAACAAACGGCACCGAATAGTACGTATTTCATCGCTGCCTCGGTCTGCCGCGAATCTTTGGCCAGATAGCCCACCATCAGGTAGGAACCGATGGATACCATTTCGATGGCGATGAATGTCATGAGCCAATTGGAAGCGAGCGCCATCAAGTTGAGGCCGATCTGCACGGCCAGCAGGATGCTATATAGGTCGGCCGTCTTTTTCCGGTGGGCACCGAAGGCAGGATCGGCGCGCACGAAGCAGGCAAACAGGAGGCAGACAGCTGCAACCAATATGCGCATGTATTGTCCGAATGTATGGGTACTCACCATACCGAACAGTATGCCGTTGGCATCGGGATTGCCCAGTTGGAAGCCGCTACACAGGGCAGAAAGCAGGATGCCGATGATAGCGACGGAAAATGTGCTTTGCCGCCACAGCCGGTCGACGAACAACCCCGTGAGGATGCTTGCCACGAACGCCACAATCAGCACCAGCTCGGGCGCCAGCGCAGGTAGTCCGCCGACGATGTGGTCCAGCCTTTCGGTTATGTCAGGTAGTAGCGTAATCATTTCGTTACCCATTCAACCAGTGCCAATACCGATGCGTTGATTTTGTCCAATGCAAGGGCGGGGTATACACCCAGCACCAGTGCGAGCGCCAGCATCGGAACCATAATGGCCGTTTCGCGTGGCGTTGCGTCGGTCAGCGTTTCAGACCATACCGCCCCTCCCTTGAGGCGGGGCTGGCCAAAAAACATCCGTTGCAGCGTCCAAAGGAAATAAGCCGCACTGAGCAGGATGCCGACGGAGCCGGCGATGGCCATCCAGCGGGGCAGCAAACCGTGCACGCTTTCCGCGTTGAAGGCCCCG
>NZ_JBMQOC010000109.1:0-15118 GCF_053550995.1 Parapedobacter sp. | reverse complement strand
CCCGCTCGTTGCGTTATCCGTGATTTTCACACGGAGTTCATTGTAGCCTTTATAGAAAGCACCGTTCAGCGCCTCCACGCTGATATCGTAGCCTCCGATATGGATGTTGGCGGCTTCTTTAAACACGATAGGGTCGGAGGTACCCGAATCTATAGCCGCTTCGTAATCCGTTTTTTCTTTGGTACACGACAATGCCGCGAAGCACACCGCACCAAGAAAAAATAATAATCTTTTCATTCCGTTGTTGACGAATGTCTGGTGAACAATGATTGGAACCTGCCGCCTATATGTTATTCGGGAATACAATCCGCCTATTGGCACATGCCGGAAGTGGATGGCGTCCGAAGAACATGCAGCCAGGTAACCTTAAGCTATATCCTATTGGGCAAGGCTAGCTGATTGGGGGGCGGAATATGGGCGTATGATAATTAAACCGGTAGTCAATAAGGTAATGTGAAAAATGGTTTTGGTCGGTTTTTTCCTGCGGCTGGGGCAAAGTGAGCGCTATGCGTCCATTGTGCACATACAGCGAACTGTATTCGTACACCACTAAATTTTTCTTTGCCTCTTTATCCTCTTTTTCTTCTATTTTCTTCATCAACGCACACTGGCCGTTGCAATGGAGTTGAGGTTGGTCTTTATTGATACACTTTGCAATATACGCCGGTAAATGGATTTGATACTCCACAGCCATGATACTGCGATAGAACGATTGCAGTGTCAGTGCGACAAAGAGTATATATGCACAGAAACGTATCAAAACCCGTTTACTTATTTGCGAAAAGCATGTGCAACAAAGATAACGAAAGAATTTACCCGGGAAATGACATCCGTCATTTTTATCGACATATTGCGTGCTAACCCTCGATCAGCTGCGGCTTGGCAACCTTCATGCCCGTGATGAATAAGCAGATGGTGGCTGCAGCGAGCAGAAAGAAGGGTGTTTCCCAATTCCCCACCCAGTCGTACAGCGCACCGAAGAGGGGTGGGCCCGCGGCAGCAAGGGCATACCCGAATGACTGGGCCATGCCCGAAATGCGGGCTGCCTCCCGGGTGGTCTTCGTGCGAAGTACAAACCACATCATCACTAAACTGAATGCCAGCCCGGAACCTAGGCCGAACAGGATCACCGCCGGAATGATAAACTCCGTGCGCCAGCCGATAATCAGCGATATGCTCAGTGCCAATGTGCAGCCGATAAACCAAACCAGTGGGGTGTGGTTCTCCATACGCCCCATGACGATGGGCCCTACAAACATGATGGGCAATTGGGTGAACTGTATGAACGACAGTACCCATCCCGACCTTTCGGATGCCATGCCCCAATCTTGTAGCACCACGGGCAACCAAGCGACAGCACAGTAGAAAAGTAACGATTGAAGCCCCATGAATACGGTAATATACCATGCAAGCCGCGATCCAAACATCGACGTGCCCGTTTTTTGGCGGGGGGCCAATGGATCTATGGATGCATCGCTTTGGCTTCGCTTGAGTTGCGGAGCCCAAAAAACAAGGGCGATGATGGAAAAAACCAGCCATACACCGATGGACCCTTTCCATCCCAAGCCTGTCCAATGACCGATGGCGATGCTGAATCCCGAAGCCAGGGATGCCGTGATGTTCATGGCTACGCTATAGATGCCCGTGACCAGACCAATTTTTCGAGGAAATCGCTGTTTGATGAACGGCGGAACGAGCACGTTGCCGAAGGCGATGCCGCAACCTACAAGCGCTGCACCTGAAAACAGTAGTGTAGTAGACCAAGACGCTCGGACAAACAAACCCAAGCCAATGGCCCAAATGGCGGCCCAAAGCAATGTTTCGATGCGCCATGTGTCAGCCAATTTGGAGGCCACCGGCGATAACACGGCGAACGCCAACAAAGGAATCGTGGTAATGAAGCCTGCCAATGTATTGGACAAACCTAGCGCATCTTGGATCTGCGGAACCACTGGCCCCACGCTGGTGATAGGTGCCCGTAAATTGGTGGCCACCAAGACAATGCCAATCAGCAAAATAAATCTATTCCATCGCGCCGTTGCCGCTGTTTTCTCCGTTACCATGTCAAAATAGTGTGCCCTACCCCATGCGCCGGCGAAAGTAGGGTTAATTTGGGCGATGCCACAATGGATTCTGCATTTTGACAATAGGATTATGGACGAATAGAGATTTCCACATTCCGCCCGGGATGTGCATATCTTTTTCTGCCAATTGTGCGTACGGTCATAAAGTAAGCCCGGTGGTGGGGCCTAATTTTGTGTCTCACAATAACCATAGGAACAGCATGGAAAAATACGTCATCAAACGGAGCGGGGCCTACGAGCCATTCCAACCCTATAAAATCAAAGACGCTATCACAAAGGGCTTCAAAAGTATATCGGGTTTGCCGGACGACGCTGTCTATGAAACGGTCATGGCATCGCTCGACGAAAAGGATACGTGGGCAGTGGAAGAAATCCAGGACCGCATAGAAAAGGCGTTCTATGAAAGGCAGCATTTCGAAGCCATGCGTTCTTTCATGTTGTACCGCCATACACGGAAGCTACAGCGTGAGCACATGCACGGCTTTAATGAAGACACGACGTATGTAGACAGCACGCAGACCATCGAGGAGTACATCACCCAAACCGATTGGCGCATCAACGCCAACGCCAACGTTTCTTATTCCAGCGCCGGATTGATAAATAATACCGCTGGTAAGGTAATCGCCAATTATTGGCTGGATAAGGTATACAGCAAGGAGGAGGGGTATGCCCACCGGAACGGCGATATCCACATCCACGACCTGGATTGCCTCACGGGCTACTGTGCCGGATGGAGCCTGCGCGTATTGCTCAACGAAGGGTTCAATGGCGTGCGGGGCCGGGTAGAGAGCCGACCGCCCTCCCATTTCCGGGAGGCCCTGGGGCAGATGGCCAATTTCCTAGGTATCTTACAGAGTGAATGGGCTGGTGCCCAGTCGTTCAGCTCGTTCGATACCTATTTGGCACCCTACGTTTTCAAGGACCAGCTATCGTATACCGATGTGCTGAAAGCCATACGTAGCTTTGTGTACAACCTCAACGTACCAGCACGGTGGGGGCAATCGCCCTTTACCAACATCACGCTCGACTGGAATGTGCCGGAAGACCTCAAGGACCAAATACCCACCAAGCGGGAAATACACCTTTTCGAAGGCCTGCAGGATGAGGCGCTGCACCGATTGGCACACGAGCGTGGCGCCGCGTCGTTGGAAGATCTTTGCTACAAGCATTTCCAAGCCGAAATGGATATGATTAATAAAGCCTATTACACCATCATGACCGAGGGCGACGCCAATGGGCAGCCGTTTACCTTCCCCATTCCCACCGTCAACATCACGGAAGATTTCGACTGGGAAAGCGAGAATGCCACGCTCTTGTTCGAGAACACCGCCAAAATCGGGTCGTCCTATTTCCAGAATTTCGTGGGTAGCCAGTATATGCTGGATGAAGCGGGCAACCGCGTGGAAAACCCCGAAGCCTACAAACCCAATGCGGTGCGGAGCATGTGCTGTCGCCTACAGCTGGATCTACGAGAGCTGCTCAAGCGGGGGAATGGTCTATTCGGCAGTGCAGAGATGACCGGGAGCATCGGCGTGGTGACCATCAATATGGCCCGCCTGGGTTACCTGTATAAGGGTGACAAGGCCGGTCTGTATAAACAGCTCGACCGCTGGCTAGTGTTGGCAAAATCTACCTTGGAAAAAAAGCGGGTATTTATTCAGGAGCTCTATGATAGGGGGCTTTATCCTTATACAAAGCGCTACTTGCCGCATTTCCGAAACCATTTTTCTACCATTGGCGTCAACGGCGTGAATGAGATGATCCGCAATTTTTCGGACGATCGGCACGATATCGTATCGGACGAGGGGATGGCCTTCACCACCGCCCTCCTCGAACATATCCGCATGCGCATGCGCGAATTCCAGGAAAGCACAGGTAACCTGTACAACCTGGAAGCCACGCCGGCCGAGGGAACGACTTACCGTTTTGCCAAGGAGGATAAAAAGCGGTTTCCTAATATCCTGCAAGCGGGTCAGGGCGAAAATATATACTATACCAACAGCTCGCAACTGCCGGTCGATTATACGGAAGACCCATTTGAAGCGCTACTGCTGCAAGATAGCCTGCAGTGTAAGTATACCGGCGGGACGGTACTGCATCTATACATGAACGAGCGGCTCAGCTCGCCCGATGCCTGCCGGAATTTTGTGCGCACGGTCATCGGCAATTTCAAATTGCCCTATATTACCGTTACACCGGTGTTCAGTATCTGCCCCATACACGGTTACCTCAACGGCGAGCACGAGTACTGCCCCAAGTGTGATGATTTAATTTTAGCAACTCACCAACATACAATAGAAGATGAATACACAACAGCAAAATGACCTGGTTTTGCAGCAAAACCAGGAAAGCCGCAGCAAATGCTTGGTTTACACAAGGGTAATGGGGTACCATCGTCCGGTAGAGAGTTTCAATATCGGAAAGAAAGGGGAACACCGGCAACGTACGCACTTCACCGAACGCCGTGCCGACACCTATCTATAGCATTACGCCCTTTACGCTATTGGATTATCCCGGTAAGACAGCCTGCATCTTTTGGTTTGCAGGCTGTAATATGCGCTGCGTGTACTGCTACAACCCCGACATCGTGCTGGGAAAGGGCCGCATGTCCATTGCGAAGACGCTGGAGTTTCTCCGGTCGCGAAGGGGTTTGTTGCAGGGCGTCGTGTTAAGTGGAGGTGAGTGTACGTTGCACCCCACGATTTTCCCCCTGTTGGAGGCGGCCAAGGGATACGGATTTAGTGTAAAAGTAGATACCAACGGTTCACAGCCAACGGTGTTGAAGACGTTGATCGCGCAGCAATTGGTCGATTATGTCGCTCTGGATTTCAAGGCGCTGGAACGTCGATACCAACCGATTACCCAATCGGGGCTGTTCCTCCAATTCGCCGAAAGCCTGGCCCTGCTAAACCGTTCTAAAGTGGCGTTTGAGGTACGTACTACGGTGCATAGCGAATTGATTACGCACGACGACCTCCGGGAGATGGTTGGCTTCTTGCAGGAACATGCCTATAAAGGCACGTATTATATCCAGCATTATGTAAACGGGGTTCCGGTGCTCGGCACGCTAGGCCGGTCGCTGCGCGACGAAAATCCATCGGCTTTATCTCTGGGTGATATACAGGTGGTAGAGCGCTGTTGATTCCTACACGCCGGTTGATGCGGATACAAAAAAGCCCCGGTACCTGTGGTGGCATCGGGGCGTCGCGTTTTTTTTAATGCGCTTCTATTTGCTCAGGTACATCGATTTTTTTGCATACATCTCCCGGAAGAATGGATCTTCCAGATCCTTAATGAACCGGATGGCTTCACCCGTTGATTTCATTTCCGGTCCGAGTTGCTTGTCGACATCGGGGAACTTATCAAACGAGAATATGGGTTCTTTAATAGCGTAACCTTTCAATTTGCGCTCAATAGTAAAATCTGCAAGCTTGTTGGCACCAAGCATTACCTTGGTAGCAATATTGACATAAGGCACATCATACGCCTTGGCAATGAACGGTACTGTTCGTGATGCCCGCGGGTTGGCTTCGATTACATATACTTTTTCATCCTTTATGGCAAATTGGATGTTGAGCAATCCACGTACGTCCAGGGCTTTCGCCAGCTTAATGGTGTATTCTTCCATCAGGCGTTGTACATTCTCCGATAGGCTGAAAGGGGGCAGCACCGCACTCGAGTCGCCGGAGTGGATACCCGCGGGCTCGATGTGTTCCATCATGCCGATGATGTGCACTTCTTCGCCATCGCAGATGGAGTCTGATTCCGCTTCTTCTGCCCGATCGAGGAAATGGTCGATCAGCACCCGGTTACCGGGTAGGTTGCGCAGCAGTTTGACCACGGCGGTTTCCAATTCCTCATCGTTGATGACGATGCTCATGCGTTCGCCACCGAGGACGTAACTCGGGCGGACAAGTACCGGGTAACCCACGTCTTGGGCTACCTTGAGGGCTTCTTCCGCGCTTTCCGCCACGCCGTACTTCGGGTACGGGATATCCAGTGATTTGAGCAGATCGGAGAACCGGCCCCGATCTTCGGCCAGATCCATATTGTGGAAGGATGTGCCGATAATCTTAATGCCGTTAGATTCGAGCTGTTCGGCCATCTTCAGGGCAGTTTGCCCCCCCAATTGTACGATAACGCCTTCGGGTTTTTCCAATTCGATGATTTCACGTACGTGCTCCCAGTAGACCGGTTCGAAGTAAAGCTTGTCGGCCATGTTGAAGTCTGTCGAAACCGTCTCGGGGTTGCAATTGACCATGATGGATTCATAGCCGGCCTCTTTGGCGGCCAGTAGGCCATGCACGCAGGAGTAGTCGAACTCGATACCCTGCCCGATGCGGTTGGGGCCCGAGCCAAGTACGATGATTTTCTTTTTATCGGATACCACCGATTCGTTTTCATCTTCGAAGGTGGAGTAATAATACGGTGTTTGAGCCGGAAATTCCGCTGCGCAGGTATCTACCATCTTATACACCCTGCGGATGCCCAGCTCCCTCCGTCTGTTATAGACGTCATCTTCCGACACATTGCCGAGTAACCAGGCGATCTGTTCGTCCGAGTAGCCTTTTTGTTTTAAGGTGATGAAAAAATCTTTGGGTATATTGTTGAGTTGATAGCGGCGCAACTCAGTTTCCAGACCGACCAGCTCTTGTATTTGGACAAGGAACCATTTATCGAGATTCGTCGCCTTCCGGATGGACTCCAACGGAACGCCCAATTCGAAGGCATCTTTGATATGGAATAGGCGGTCGCTACTGGGGTGTTCGAGGCTATGCATGATTTCCTCGAGGTTACGCAGTTGTTTGCCATCGGCACCGAGCCCATGGCGACCTGTTTCGAGGCTTTGGCAGGCTTTCTGCAACGCTTCGATGAATGTGCGGCCGATGGCCATCACTTCGCCCACCGATTTCATCTGTAGGCCGAGTTCTCGGTTCGCGCCCTTGAATTTGGCAAAGTTCCAACGGGGCACCTTTACAATTACATAGTCTAGCGTAGGCTCGAAATAGGCCGAGGTGTTTTTGGTGATTTGGTTTTCGATTTCGTCCAGGTTATAACCAATGGCAAGCTTGGAAGCAATCTTAGCAATCGGATAGCCCGTCGCTTTAGACGCCAATGCCGACGAACGTGACACACGAGGGTTGATTTCAATGGCAATGATGTCTTCATTTTCGGGGTTAACCGAAAACTGCACATTACATCCGCCGGCGAAGTTGCCGATGGCGCGCATCATCATGATGGCTTGGTTGCGCATCTCCTGGTAACAGCGGTCGCTCAAGGTCATGCCCGGCGCTACGGTAATCGAATCGCCGGTGTGCACACCCATGGGGTCGAAGTTCTCGATGGTACAGATAATGATGACGTTGTCGGCACCATCGCGCAGCAATTCCAGCTCGAACTCTTTCCAGCCCAATACGGCTTGTTCCACCAACACCTCGTGCGTGGGCGAGGCTTGCAATCCACGGCTGAGCGCCGCTTCGAATTCTTCTTTCTTATGTACGAAACCGCCACCGGTTCCACCCAGTGTATACGATGGTCGGATCACCAACGGAAACCCGATTTCCTGTGCGGCTTCCTTCCCTTCAAGGAAAGAGTTAGCGATTTTGGATGTAGCGACGCCTACGCCGATTTCGACCATCAGCTTGCGGAACTCTTCCCGGTTTTCGGTTTTCTCGATGGCTGCCACGTCTACACCGATAACCTGCACGTTATACTTTTCCCACAGTCCCCGTTCGGAAGCCTCGATACACAGGTTGAGTGCCGTCTGTCCACCCATGGTGGGGAGTACGGCGTCTATCTGCTGTTCTTTCAAGATTTGCTCGATGCTCTCGCAGGTGAGCGGCAGCAAATATACGTGGTCGGCAATGACCTTATCGGTCATGATGGTGGCCGGGTTGGAGTTGATGATGGATACTTCAATCCCTTCCTCCTTGAGTGAGAGGGCGGCCTGTGATCCTGAATAGTCAAATTCGCAGGCCTGTCCGATAACGATAGGGCCTGAACCGATAATTAAAACTGATTTGATGGAAGTGTTTCTGGGCATTTTTCCGAACGTTTTGTCGGAGTGCAAAGGTATGTTTTTTAATGGAATAAACGATGGATAATTTAAATAACATCTATTCGGTATGCCAACAGCCCCTTCCACTACCTATTTTTAGGTATTTTTTCTTCGCTACACACAAATTATTTTTTGCTGACAGGAGAATGTCTTACTTTTGGGCGTTTATTGTATTTATATCATAAAATTAAAGCCATGAAAATTAAATTGACATTATTGTCCCTGTTTGTTGCATTTGCTTTCACAGCATCAGCCCAGAGTGATTACAAGAATTCAATCGGTATCCGTTTAGGATCGGGGTACTATGATGTTGTAGCCGCCGCGTTCAAGACATTTATCAGCGAACCTGCCGCATTGGAGTTTGATTTGGGTATCCGTCCGTATTCGGTAGCCGGAATGAAGTGGACGAATCTTTCGTTATCCGGTGCTTACCAACACCATTTCCCCATTGGAGATATCGAAGGGTTTAAATGGTTTGTAGGTGGCGGCGCGGTATTGTCCAACACATTTTCAAACTTTGATGAAAGAAGTGGATTTAACGCAGGCATTTTCCCTACGGGTGGGGTGGACTATAAGTTGAAAAATGCGCCTTTCGCATTCTCAGCTGATATCAGACCGACGATTACCATCGTAAGTGGTTACGATTACTATAACAGCTTTTATGCAAACGGGGGTTTGACTGCCCGTTATGTATTCTAAGGAATAAGTTGTTTTTGCGAATGGTTGCCATTGGTTGAAGAAACCAGTGGCAATTTTTTTTGTGTATACGTTTTGCCTTTTTCGTATCGGTTTCCACCTGTGCCTTATTTCAGTAAATCATTATAAATCAATGCAATTGAATTCTGCATTGGGGGAATAATGATAATTTGCGGCTCAGAGGTGGAGAATCTGGCCAAAATGCTAAACACGACCCTGTTTTTTATGGCCATATTTTACACCTTTTGCTGACAGTAAAAAATAAAAAGTGGCCTGAAGGTGCTGAAAACACAGTTTTTTTGGCGTTTTTTCAAAAACTCATCTGTTACGGTTCAAAACTCATCTACTCCGGCCTGGAACTCATCAATGCCGGCACAGATCGCATCAGTTGCGGCTCAAACTCATCTGCTTTTAGGCTGGAACTTATCTTTTATGAATCAAAACTGATCGACTTTACGTTGGCACTAACTGAGGTTGAGCCAAACCTTATCTACGATAAGCCGAAGCCATTATGGTTTAGGTCAGCATAGATAGGCTTTGCGGCAAAGCCTATCGACTACGGGCCGGAACTCATCTGCTTTGGACCAGCCTTTATCTCTGCCGGAGCAACATACATCGGCTTCGGGTCAAAGCTTATCGAGGTTGGGTCGGCGCACAGTTATTCTGAGGCAAACCATACCGGTTACGGAGCGGAACACATGAGTGATTATTTTTTGTTTGATGCCGGCTTGTTTATGCCGCGTTATAAGTCGGATTTAATTGTATCTCACAAAATGAGATAATAGTCGAGTTTTTGCGTATATTGTGAGGCAATTTCAATAAGCTGAAGGATGAACCGAATTAAAGCCGTCTTGCAGGAAAAAGGTGTCACGCAAACATGGCTGGCCAAGCAGTTGGGTAAAAGTTACAACATGGTGAACGCCTATGTGCAGAATCGGCAACAGCCAAGGTTGGAGGTGCTTTTTGAGATTGCACGGATTTTGGAAGTAGATGTGAGGGAATTATTGAAGACAGATTAAATTGGAAAACCGTACGGCAACGCAGATTACTTCCAAAGAACGGATAGGCTACAGGTTTTGGAACCCAGTGACCATCCGCGAGGCCGTGATAAATTCGATTGTGCATAACGACTTTACCCGCGAGGTACCGCCTAAGTTCGAGCTATTTGCCGATCGCATAGAAATTATTTCCATAGGTACCTTGCCAGAGGGATTGAGCGAGGAGGATTTCTTTAATGGCGTTTCCATCCCAAGGAACCGGGGGTTGATGCGGGTGTATCGCGATTTGGAGTTGGTAGAGCAACTTGGTTCGGGTGTGCCGCGGATTTTGGAAAGTTATGGAAAAGAATGCTTCCGGTTTATGGGGAATTTTATTCGCATGATTTTTTCAGCTTCGGAAGTGGTCACCCCGCAAGTCAAAAAGCTTATAAATGTTTTTGAAGGGATACATAACAGAACGGAATTGCAGTCTATATTAGGTTTACTGGATAGGGAGCATTTTCGAAAATCATATTTGCAGCCAGCGATAGATGCTGGGTTGGTTGCATTGACCATACCGGATAAACCGACCAGCAGTAGGCAACGGTATGTATTAACCGACCTCGGAAAACAACTGAAGGACAATCGAAAGGAAAAACATACAAAATGACCAATAACACCCAGATAAAATGCCCTAGCTGCGGCACTTCCATTGATGTGCAGGACATCCTTGCCCACCAGTTGGAAGCCGAAATCAAACAGAAGTACCAAAGCCAACTGGCTTCCGAACGGCAGCGCTACGAGCAGGAGCAGACGAAACTACAGCAGGAGCGCGAGGCCTTCGAACAAAAGAAAAAGCAGGAAAACGAACTGTTCCAGCAACGCTTGGATAATAAGCTGCGGGAGGAGCGGAAGGCTATCGAAGATCGGCTGAAAGCCAAATTGGAAACAGAGCAGGCCGACCAGTTCAAAGCCCTGCAGCAGGAACTCAACGATAAGTCGGAGCAAATCAAAGACCTCAATCGCGCCAAGGCCGACATCGAACGCTTGAAACGCGAGAAGGACGAACTGAAAGAGGCTGTCGAACTCGACTTGCAACGGAAAATGAACGAGCAACTGCTCGCGGAGCGGGAGCGAATCAAAAAGCTGGAGGAGGAAAAGAACGAGCTGAAGCTACGCGAACTCCAAAAGCAGTTGGACGACCAGAAGAAGCTCACCGAAGAAATGAAACGCAAACAGGAGCAGGGTTCCATGCAGTTGCAGGGCGAAGTACAGGAACTCGCTATCGAGGAATGGTTGTCCGCTCAGTTCCCCCTGGACAGCATCGAAGAGGTGAAAAAGGGCGCGCGTGGTGGCGACTGCATCCAGGTGGTCAATACACACAACCGGGTTGGTTGCGGCAAAATATATTACGAGAGCAAACGTACCAAAGATTTCCAGCCAAGCTGGATCGAGAAATTCAAAGCCGATATGCGGGAGAAAGGTGCAGACGTAGGCGTACTGGTTACCGATGCGATGCCCGCCGGACTTGAACGCATGGGCATCAAAGATGGGGTGTGGGTTTGTTCGTATGAGGAGTTCAAGGGGTTGTGTGCCGTATTGCGCGAAACGGTCATCCAGATTGGATTGGCTGTTGCCTCGCAGGAAAACAAAGGCGACAAGATGCACATGCTTTACGACTTCCTTACCAGTAATACATTCCGTATGCAGGTGGAAGCCATCGTAGAGGGCTTTTCGTGCATGAAGAGCGACTTGGAAAAAGAGAAGCGCGCCATGCAACGGATATGGAAAGAACGCGAAAAGCAAATTGATAAGGTGGTCACCAACACCATTGATATGTACGGCTCGATTAAGGGCATTGCCGGAAATGCGATACAGCCCGTGCAGGCGCTGGAGCTACCTCCGGGCGATTTGCTGGATGGGGAGGAGCCATTGGATGAAAGATAACCAGCCACTCGTCAAAATAGCTGTCGTCGGCCCTGAGTCGACGGGCAAATCCACCACTGCGGAGCTATTGGCACGGCAACTGGGCACGGTATGCGTGCCGGAGTATGCACGTGAATATTGCCGCCACCTTAACCGGGAATATACCTTGCAAGACGAAATGAACATGTTCTACGGCCAGCTGGCATTGGAGCGTAGCTTGGTGCCGCTGGCCCAAAACAACATACTGGTTTGCGATACCATGTTCCTGACCATCAAAGTCTGGTGCGATCACCTATTCGGGCACACTCCGGATGAAGTGTTGGATGCGCTTCGAGCAAGTGATTACGACCTTTACTTACTGATGGATATCGACCTGCCGTGGGTAGACGACCCACTGCGGGATTTCCCGAAGCTGAGAGCACATTTCATGCGGGTGTGGCATAACGAATTGAAAGCCATGAAGGCCAATTACGCCATCGTATCGGGCCTGGGCGAACAACGACATGAAAATGCGTGGGAGGCCGTTCGAAAATTTCTATAAACAAAAAAGCCACCCGTACGGGCGACTTCTGTATTCGTGTAAAAATAGCAATTAGCAACCTGCAAAAAGCAAATTGGCAGAAAAGGAGAGTTAATACCGGTAATGTTCAGGCTTGTATGGCCCTTCCACGGGTACGCCAATATATTCCGCTTGGTGCGGCTCCAATTCATCCAATTCCACACCGATCTTCGCCAAGTGTAGCCGGGCTACCTTTTCGTCGAGGTGTTTGGGGAGCGTATAGACCTTGTTTTCGTAGTTTGCCGTGTTGGTCCACAATTCAATCTGGGCCAGCGTTTGGTTGGTAAACGAGTTGCTCATCACGAAAGAAGGGTGGCCGGTGGCGCAGCCGAGATTCACCAGGCGGCCTTCAGCCAACAGGATGATGTCTTTGCCATCGATAGTGTACTTGTCCACCTGCGGCTTTATTTCCACTTTGGTGTCGCCATAATTATCATTGAGCCAAGCTACGTCAATTTCGTTGTCGAAATGGCCGATGTTACAGACTACGGCCTTATCTTTCATGGTTTTGAAGTGTTCGCCGCGGACGATGTCACGGTTACCTGTCGTTGTGACGATGATGTCAGCTTCTTTAACGGCATTGGCAAACTTCTTCACTTCATAACCTTCCATGGCCGCTTGCAGCGCGCATATCGGATCGATTTCGGTCACGATGACGCGAACGCCGGCACTGCTCAATGATTCGGCAGAGCCTTTGCCCACATCGCCATACCCAGCCACGACGGCCACCTTGCCGGCGAGCATCAGATCGGTAGCGCGACGGATGGCGTCGACGAGCGATTCGCGACAGCCATATTTGTTGTCGAACTTGGATTTGGTTACTGAGTCGTTTACATTGATGGCCGGTAGGTGTAGGGTCCCATTCTTCATCCGCTCATACAGCCGGTGCACACCCGTGGTGGTTTCTTCGGAAAGGCCCTTTATACCTTTGATCAACTCGGGGAATTTATCGAACACCATGTTAGTGAGGTCACCGCCATCATCCAATATCATATTGAGTGGCTGCCGGTCTTCGCCAAAGAACAAGGTCTGCTCGATGCACCAGTTGAACTCGTCTTCGGTCATACCTTTCCAGGCATACACAGGAATACCGGCGGCGGCAATGGCAGCCGCGGCATGATCTTGCGTGGAAAAAATGTTGCACGACGACCAACTCACTTCCGCACCCAACTCAATCAGCGTTTCGATGAGCACCGCTGTTTGGATGGTCATGTGCAAGCAGCCTGCGATGCGGGCACCGGCTAGTGGTTTGGCAGCGCCGAACTCCTCGCGGAGGGCCTTCAAACCGGGCATTTCGGCCTCGGCCAGCTCAATTTCTTTGCGGCCCCAGGCCGCGAGGTTGATATCTTTTACCTTATAAGGTACATAGGTGGTGTCTATCGACGACATATTGTATTGTTTTGTGAACTGCAAAAGTATTGGTTTTGATGGTTATATTCAAACTTAGTTGCTAGCTTACCGCTAAAAATTGACAATGAATTGAAATTGGCGATTTGCTTTCCGCCTGTCAGCGTGGTATCTTTGCAAACATATTTTTAAGTGAACACTAACAGAAAGGACGAAGCAATGTATCCAGAATACTTAGTAGCGCCGATGCGCAATGAGCTTACCAGTGTGGGTTTTGAAGAATTGAAGACCCCCGAAGAAGTAGATGCGGCCATCAAACAGGAGGGGACTGTCTTCGTGGTAGTTAACTCCGTTTGTGGTTGTGCGGCTGCCAATGCGCGCCCCGCGGCAGTAGCGGCCATCAAGAACGAGAAGCATCCGGATAAGGTAGTTACCGTATTTGCCGGCATGGAAAAAGACGCAGTAGATAAGGCGCGCAATTACATGCTGCCTTACCCGCCGTCGTCGCCGGCCATGGCGTTGTTTAAAGACGGCAAGTTGGTGCATATGATCGAGCGTCACCAGATCGAAGGTCGCCCAGCGCAGATGATTGCGGATAATCTGGTGGCTGCTTTTGACGAGTATTGCTAAGGCAGAATTTTTTGAACGCATTAAAACAGGAAAGGCGCCCATGTGGCGCCTTTCCTGTTTTAATGGTTAAGGAGGAGTTACGATCAGTAATCGATCGGCCCGCTGATGGTGCTTACGGCGCCGCGTTGGGGGACAATGGTTACCTTAATCATACCACGCTGGGTCTTTCCGAGCGCGTTCTCCACATCATCTGGTGAGTTGACCGGAACATCATTGATATGGGTAATTACTTGTCCGCGCCTGATATTCTGGAAGTCAAACCAGCCGCCTTGATGTACCTGCGTAACCGTTACACCTGACGATACGCCCAATTCCTTTTTCTTGGAGTCGCTGGTGGGCACAAAGCCAGCACCCAGTTGGTTGTAAAGTTCCGTGGCACTGCGTTTAGCGGCGCTTTCCGATTCTTCTTCGCGTTCCGACGCGCTGGTGTCTTCTTTCAAGGTAACGGTTACATCCCGCTCTTTGCCATCGCGCTTGTAGGTGAGTTTCACCTTGTCGCCCGGCCGAAGTCGGTAAATGCGTTCCTGCAAATCCGAAGAAGAGGTAATCGTGCGTCCATCGAGCTTCGTAACGATGTCTCCTGCTTTGAGCCCGGCCTCTTTTGCCGCACCGTCTTCCACCACATCGATGATATACAAACCGTTCACATCGCTGATTTCCAGTTCTTCTGCCGCCGCAGGGTTAAGTTCACGGAATGTGATGCCAATCAAACCGCGCTTAACCCGCCCGAATTTGATGAAATCATCGGCAATTTTCTTGACCAGGTTTACTGGCACGGCGAAACCATAACCGGCATATGTACCCGTGGGGGTCATGATATTGGAGTTGATACCGATCAATT
>NZ_JBMQOC010000108.1:0-7435 GCF_053550995.1 Parapedobacter sp. | reverse complement strand
CTGATCGGTGTCCTTGATAGGCGCTTTCAAGTGGAAATAGCTTACGGGGCTCCCAATGAATCCAATTAACGCGCCTTACGTGGTCGGCATTGCCGGAAGCAGTGGCTCGGGGAAGACTTTTTTCCTGAACTGTTTCCTCAACCATTTCGCACCTCACGAGGTGGCACTCATCTCTCAAGATGATTACTATATCCCCGCGAATACAAAAACAAAGGAAGAAAACAAACGGTATAATTTCGATTTGCCCACGGCCATCGATCGGTCGGCATTTCAACGTGATATAAAATTGCTTTTCGATGGGGAAACCGTATTTCGAAAAGAATATACGTTCAATAATCCGGCACTGAAGCCCAGAATGATCGAAACGAAACCGGCGCCCATCCTCCTAGTCGAAGGATTGTTTATCTTTTACTACGAGGAAGTCAACGCATTGCTCGACCATCGGATATTCCTGCATGCAGAAGAAGAGGTGGCCTTGCAACGCCGCCTGAAAAGGGACCTGTTGGAACGCGGGTATGATGAAGAGGATGTGCGTTACAAATGGATAAACCATGTCATCCCCGCTTACCAAGCTTATTTGTTACCGTTCCGCGATCGGTGCGACCGGGTGATCATCAACAATACTGACGATCCCGCGCCCATCGTTGCCGTCACCGATGAGATCTCTGCCGACCTCCGGCAGCATGTACCGGGATTGGATGCGGTTTAGTCTATAACGACATCTCGGGAATCTCTCCCTCGGCGAAAAATTTCCCTGCGGTCGCGTTCCGGATTTCATCCACGCTTACCCCAGGTGCGCGCTCACGCAAATGAAACCCACCGTTGTCGATATCGACCTCAAAAACCGCCATTTCAGTAACTATTTTCCGGATGCAGCGCACACCGGTAAGGGGAAGCTTGCAGTTGGACAACAGCTTACTTTCACCTGCTTTATTTGTCTGTTGCATCGCTACGATGATATTTCTGGCCGAAGCCACTAGGTCCATCGCCCCGCCCATGCCTTTCACCAGCTTTCCGGGGATTTTCCAGCTGGCGATATCACCATGCTCAGACACTTCCATCGCCCCTAAAATCGTCAGGTCTACTTTTTGTGCCCGGATCATGCCGAAGCTCATGGCCGAGTCAAAAATGGCCGACCCGGGCAACATGGTGATCGTCTGTTTACCGGCATTGATCAAGTCCGCATCCTCGTCGCCTGCTTTGGGGAATGGTCCCATGCCCAGCAGTCCGTTCTCCGATTGGAGCACAACACGGATGGTTTCAGGGATGTAATTGGCTACCAATGTCGGTATGCCAATCCCCAGGTTCACATAGAATCCGTCTTTTATTTCCTTTGCAATCCGCTTTGCGATTCCGTTTTTATCCAACATACCTTTTGATGTGATGATCCTTTGATTCGATGTTCGCCGGCCACCGGCGTCATTCAGCCACCGTCCGCTGCTCAATCCGCTTTTCATATGCCTTCCCTTGGAAAATCCGGTGCACATAGATGCCAGGAGTATGGATATGGTCGGGATCCAGTTCCCCTGCCGGCACCAATTCTTCCACTTCAGCGATCGTGATTTTACCTGCCATGGCCATGATCGGGTTGAAATTGCGTGCCGTCATCCGGTACATCAGGTTCCCCGCGGTGTCCCCTTTCCATGCTTTCACGATGGCAAAATCTGCCTCAAACGCCATTTCCAGCAAATAATCCTTACCGTTAAAATTACGCACCTCCTTCCCTTCAGCCACTTCGGTGCCTACACCCGCCGGCGTAAAAATAGCAGGCATTCCATAGCCCGCCGCCATGCAGCGGGTGGCCAACGTACCCTGCGGCACCAATTCCACTTCCAGCTCACCCGTGAGTAGTTGCCGTTCGAACTCCGCGTTTTCGCCCACGTAAGAGGCAATCATCTTTTTTACCTGCCGCTTCCGAAGCAATAGACCGATCCCAAAGTCATCCACCCCGGCATTATTCGAAATGCACGTCAAGTTCGAGATCCCCCGCTTCGCAATCTCATGGATACAGTTTTCGGGGATGCCGCATAACCCGAAACCACCGAGCATCAATGTCATCCCATCGGTCATGCCGGCAAGCGCCGCTTCAGCACTGGTAACTACTTTATTGATCATACGCGTCTCCTAATTGGTTTATCCCAATGTGGGATGCCGACAAGTTACGAAAGTTGACACCATCATGCAAATCGAAATGTCAAAACCGAATGCGGTTGCCCTGTGTCAGAACCCAGATTGCCCGGTTTGGTGATGGCCGATTGTATATCCATCGAATTTTAGCTAAATTTGTCATCCAACAACAAATGAAATGATGAAAAAGATGATCTTTCCTGCCGTTGCTGCCTTATTGCTCGTTGCCTGTAACGGAGGCGGTAGCGATACGGTTGAAATCGACCAATTGCGAGATGAAGCCATTGCGATCCACGATGAGATCATGCCCCAAATCAGTGCGTTCGACCGGAATTCGGTGAAAATCGATTCGATTTTATCCAGTCTGTCCGAACTGAAAGCGGCGAATCCAAACATCGACACCGTCCAGGTACGCACCGACCTCTCCGCACTTAAAGTGCGCCTCGAGGGCGCAACCAATGCGATGATGGACTGGATGACCGGTTTTGATGTGGATCCGCAAGACAAATCGGCGGCCGAAACCAAATCGTACTATGAGAAAGAAGTTGAAAAGGTAAAGGAGATGAAGGTAACTTTTGATGAGGTTTCGAAAGAAAGTGTCGAAAAACTAGCGCAATTCTAATCACATGCGTATCATTCTTTTCGTATGGGGTGCCTATGTACTGTGCTGTATGGCCGCCTGCCAGTCGACTACCGAGAAGACGCTACCCATATTGGGATCCCGTGAACCGGTAACCCAAGTGGTGGAAGGCCAAACGGTTACCGATACGATGTACCATACCATTGCCGACTTTAAACTACTTAACCAGGATAGCGTTTTCATTGATAACCACACGTTTGAAAACGGTGTATATATCGCTAATTTTTTCTTCACCCATTGTCCGAGTATCTGCCCCACGATGCAACGCAACCTGCTGAAAGTTTACGAGAAGTATAAGGGCGACAAACGGGTGCGGTTCCTTTCCCATAGCATCGATTTCCGCTATGATTCGCCCAGTGTACTTAAGGCATATGCGGAAAAGCTGGGTGTGACCAACGACCAATGGCAATTTGTAACAGGCAGCAAAGCAGAGATTTACGGTCTATCCGATAGCTATATGGTCTATACCAAGGAAGATGCTGCCGTGCCTGGCGGTTATGACCATTCGGGCCATTTCCTGTTGGTTGACCAAAACCGGCACATCCGCGGCGCATATGATGGCACCAACGACGCCCAGTTACAGCTGCTTTTTGAGGATCTGGAGATTCTGCTGGAGGAAGTACCCCACTGATGCGCAATCGTTCCCTCTTACTCCTCGCAACGTGCCTGTCGGTATATATCGCGTTCCATTCATGCCAAAGTGAACAGGCCATCCGGACGGCACAATATACCGTAAACGGAAAGAAGGTGTATGCCACCCATTGCCAGAATTGCCACGGTGCAAAAGGTGAAGGGCTCGGCAAACTGTATCCCCCACTCAATGACAGCACTTTTCTCGTTAGCCATCGGGATGAACTGGCCTGCCTCGTGAAATATGGCAGGAAGGAAATGCCCGCCAACCGGACCCTCACTACCGTCGAAATAGCCTACGTGCTAACTTATATCGGCAATTCGTTCGGTAACACGATGGAAATGTTTACCCAGGAAGAGGTTCAGGCCCGGCTGGATGCATGTCGCGACACGACACCGTAATATCACAAGACTAATTCCTGAAAAAGACGGTCCAAGGTCTCTTCGGCCGACTCGCACAGTCCCGGGTGTACGGCCGATGTTTGGATGACCGTGCTCCGTTTGGCGGTGAGCCATCGAAAGCGTTCGGCCATGGGTAAAGCTGCAATCGGACCACCATCCTGATGGCCATAGCACACTTGTTGGAATGCACGCAGGTAAGCCTCCAACTCGTCGAGGGACACCGGAAGCTGAAAGGCCTGCAATCGCGGAATACGCAGGCTATGGCGCATGGCTAGAAAGCGTTGCCCCCGGCAATATAAAACGACCCCGATGTTAACGAACTCTTCGCGCGCTACGTGGGGCACCGTGCGGATAACAGCATATTCAAATAATTCTTTCCCGGGCATCTTTCGCTTCATTGACAAAAACCTCCGATGCCGCTAAACGCATCGTTAAAAACTGCCAGTACACTCCCCGCGCCGCCGCTGGCGATTGTCCATCCACATCCACCAACCATGCATCAGGTATCTGCTGCACAATACGTTCAATTACGGAAGGTGTTAGCTTGGCTTTCAGTGCTCTATCTGCCTCATCAAGTGCGGAAGCACGGGATAGCAGCACATGGTCTTTGATACGCACAAATGGCTTGATCGCTTGGGATTCCCAATCGTCCCAAGTATGATGGAAATAGAGTGCGGCCCCGTGATCGATGAGCCACAGCTCATTGTGCCACATCAGCATATTGGTGTTTTTCGCTGTCCGGTCCACATTCGTCAGCAGGCCATCCAACCATACAATCTGCGAGGCTAACCCCTCATCCAACTGGGTTACGACGGGGTCGAACGTGATGGCGCCCGACAGGTAATGCAACGCGAGATTAAGACCCGTGCTTGCCCGTAGCAAATCCTGGATTTCTTCGTCCGGCTCCGTTCGGCCGAAAGCCTCATCGAGCTGGGCAAACACGATTTCCGGCACGCGGAATCCTAGGGCACGTGCAATCTCACCACCTAGCAATTCGGCAATAAGTGCCTTGTTGCCCTGCCCGGCGCCGCGGAATTTGAGTGCGTAAAGGAAGCCGTCATCCGCTTCGGCGATGGCAGGCAATGAACCGCCCTCCCGCAGGGGCGTTACATAACGGGTTACCTGTACTGTTCGTAATATTGAATGATCCACGTTCCAAATATCGCATTTTATTCGGTTTGAAAATTCGGCTTCTCTGTGAAATATTCCCCATGGCCGTCGTTATGCACTTCGATTACGCCTGCTACGATGAGGTTGACGAGGATACGGCGTGTACGCCGACGGGAAAGCTGAAGGTGGTCACATAATTCGGGCAGTTGCGACCGTGGGTGGGCATGTACATATTCCATCAATGCACGCTCTTTTTCCGTATAGCTAAATTGCACACCCTCGGGATTATTGTTTTGATGCAGCACATCTACGGCAACCTTCCCGGCCAAGAGACTTTTATCGCCCGCGCGAACATACACCCACCATCTCTGGTCGCCGTCCAACGCATAATGTGGCTTCGTGTCGCTTTCGCCAATATCGGCAACGAGCACCAGCTTATCATCGATAGTGATTTCTGTGAAAACCGGTTCGATCGGGGGGCGACAATAACGTTGGCCTGCCTGTAAAAGCATGTATTTTTCTTCCTCTTCGTTCTTGATCCCTTTAATCGTACCATTGTCGGCTACCCCCACCAGTAACTTGCCGCCTTTGGTATTGGCAAAGGCTACCAGCGTCTTGGCAATCTTGGCGCAGTTGCTGATCCTGTTCTTGAAATCAAGCTGTTCGCCCTCACCCTGGAGTATCAGTGCTTTGATCGTCACGCCTGTCCATGCATTTATAACATACTTGCTTTTTCGATTGCCTATATCGGACATCCCGCATGATCCATTCCAATGCATTTTCGGAGTGCCGCATATACCCACTAATATAGCCACAAATTCTGAAAGACAGAAAATTTGTTATTTTAGCGCCCGTAAATCGTAAGGCAAATGACCAAAGAAAACCTTACCAACTCCAGGAATGCGTGGTTGTTGGTTGTCGTAGCCGCATTGGGCTATTTTGTTGATATATATGATCTTGTGGTTTTCTCGATCGTTCGGGTACAAAGTTTCCATGATATCGGCATCCCGGAATCGGCGATGCGTACGGACGGCGAGTATGTGCTGAATATGCAGATGGGCGGACTCCTGCTGGGTGGACTTTTGTGGGGGATATTGGGCGACAAGATCGGCCGAATCAAGGTGCTGTTTGGCTCGATTCTGATGTATTCGCTGGCGAATATTGCCAACGGGCTCGTACACGATATCCATTCGTACGCGATGATCCGTTTCGTTGCCGGTGTTGGCTTAGCCGGCGAACTGGGAGCCGGTATCACGCTCGTGAGCGAGGCAATGAGCAAGAACAAGCGCGGGTATGGGACAATGATCGTGGCTTCGGTCGGTGTCCTGGGAGCCATCGTGGCCTATTATGTTTCTGAATTCTTCGATTGGCGCAATGCGTACTTTGTAGGTGGCGGCATGGGGCTACTGCTGCTCATCCTCCGTGTGGGTACGTTCGAATCGGGTATGTTCAAGAACTTGTCGGCCAAACCGGTTGAAAGAGGTAAGCTAAGTATGTTATTCACGGATACGGAGCGTTTCAAACGGTATATTTATTGTCTGCTCATCGGGCTGCCCATCTGGTTTGTCGTCGGCATATTGATTACCCAGGCCCCCGAATTCGGTGCGGCTTTGGGCGCCCCCATACCATTGAGTGCTGGCAAGGGAATCCTTTTCACATACTTGGGCCTTTCGCTGGGTGATATGGCTGCTGGATTGTTTGCCCAGCTCACCAAATCGCGCCGGATGGCGGTATTCATTTTCCAAATCATGATTATTGCATCGTCGATATGGTACCTAAGCAGTGAGGGCATTACGGAGGAACGCTTCCATTGGATTGCTTTTTTCATGGGGATTGCCATTGGTTATTGGGCAACGTTCGTCACCATCGCGTCCGAGCAGTTCGGCACCAATCTCCGCGCCACCGTGACAACGACGGCGCCCAACTTCGTCCGGGGGGCATTGATTCCTTCGACCTTCCTTTTTGAGTTTTTTGTGGGATATACCGGTATCCTCACCGCGGCCTACATCATGATTTTCCTGCTTACAGGCATAGCCATCTTTGCTATAAGCCAGCTCAAAGAGAGCTTTGACCGGGACCTGGATTTTGTGGAATGATTATCGTTTAGGGCACTTCTTACAGCGCTTGCCCCGTTTGTATTTCTTGCAGCACTTCTTGAAATCACCCCCACACCCCTCACGATAGGGGTTTAATCCTTTAAAGTACTGCGGATCCGTAGCGCAGGCGCAAGTAATTTCATCGCAAGCGAATATGGGACGCTCTTCAAACATGGCGCGGCAAAGATATGCTTTATTTAGAAAAAATCCAATTAAGAAAACTGGTTCTGCAATTGGCAAATCTTCAAATCGAATCGGCAAATTCTTTTATCTTTGCCATTATCATGGATACATCAGCACAATACGACCGTATTATCGAGCACTGCCAACAATTATTCGCAAAAAAAACAGCAGACTACGGCACTGCGTGGCGCATCATGCGGCCTGCATCCATCACAGACCAGCTATACATCAAGGCACAGCGTATCCG
>NZ_JBMQOC010000107.1:0-5939 GCF_053550995.1 Parapedobacter sp. | reverse complement strand
GCAGCCGTTGGCGATAAAAACCGACTTCCCCTTCTCAGCCGCCTCACTCAATGGCTCATGGCCCGGCAACGGCGCGTTCGCCTGTTGGTTGTGCAACGCCGGCAGGATAGCCACAAAAAGCGTCAGTACCAAGAACAACAAAAACGCCGCGGTGAATAGCTTTCTATGATCGTTAAAAAATTCCATCTCCTACTGTATTATACTGAATGTCGAATCACTGAATTAATCCCCCTCGGCATGCCGGATGGCCGTTTCGCCGATGTCGAGCGTCTCTTTATCCACCGACAGCATTTTATACATGTTGTAAGCGAAAAATAGGTGCGACAACCACATGAGGCTGCCCCCGATGGCCCGCCATAGCCAGTAGGGCATCATCATCGTTACGCTTTCGATAAACGGTTTCCCATCCATCCACATGAGGCCTTTCAGGGTACTGCCATACATCAACGGAATGGTATAGAACATCAGTCCGATCAATGCCATCCAGAAGTGGGCACCTACGGTAGACTGCGGTGCCTCCTTGCCGGTTAGCCGCGGCACCAAGGCATATATGCCTGCCCAGAGGAAAAAGCTGATGATGCCATACATGGTGAGGTGCGAGTGCGCGACGGTAAAATCTGTAAAGTGCCACAGCAGGTTGGTATAACGGAAGGCTTCGGCCGTGCCCTGCAACGAGCCCGTAAAGTAAAAGATGATACCGATGAGGAAGAAAGGAAGCGTATAGCTGTCTTTAACCTTATACCACCCTCCCTTAAAGGTAAGCAGGAAATTGGCCGTGCCGGCGGCTACCGGAATGACCATGCCCATACTGCCAACGATGGCCACGGTTTGCAGCCACCAGGGGATGGCACTGAACACGAAGTGGTGGGTACCGATAAGCGTATAGAAGAGAATCTGTGTCCAGAAAGCCAAAATACCCAAACTATAGGAATAGATGGGCCTATTCAATTGCTGTGGCAGGAAATAATACACCACACCGAGCATGAACAGCATGAACCACATCCCTACTCCCTGGTGCATGTAATACCCTTGGATGATGGTTTCGCCCAACCCTTCCTGCCACCAGGGAACATACGCCACGATGGATATCACCAAAGCGAAAATTACCGCAGAGATGATGTACCAATTGGAAATGTAGATTTCGCGGGTAGTCCGCTTGGCCACGGTTTTCAGGTAATTGATAAGTGTAAGCACCAGGCCGACACCGAACAACAGCATAATGGGCCAGATATACTCACGGTACTCGCCGCCGCCATTATTGATGCCCGCCATGAGCGACAGCGAGCCCAGTATAACGGCGGCGTTGATGAGGTAAAACGAATACCAGCCCATTTTCAAGCTGGCGATAGCTACGTTGCTAACACGGGGTACGACATAGTATCCTAAACCGATCATGGCCAGCGACGCCCAGCCCCAGAATACCGCATTGGTATGCACCGGCCGCAAACGCCCGAAACTCAGCCAGCTCACTTGGTCGGCATCCGGCGCGACAAACTTGATACCCAAATATTGGCCCACGGTGGTTCCGAAAAGCAGCCAACAGGTGGCCGCCACCAAGTACCAGACAATCAATTTACGCAGCTTGGGGTCTATGTTGGGCCTCCGTTGGGCCTTTTTCTTCACGGCAACGAAAGGAAGTCCCGAATTTTCCCTGATTTTGATAATACCCAGCCGGTCGGCAGCCGCCTCGGGTCCGGAGAGCTCCGTATCGGTCAACCGGTAGTCCAGCGCTTTTTTCCGTTCCAGCAGCTCGCCTTCGGCCTGCTCGGCATCCACCTCGCGCAGGTAAGCTGCAAACCCATCGGCCTCGGCCACGTCCATCTTGTTGCGGTACCGCTTCAGTACACGCGATGCCTTGCCGACCATAATCACGAACCCCACCAAGATGGGTATAAGCAACAGCACCACCGTGATGATGATGCCTGCTTGGCCCAACAGTGCCCCCCCTTCGCCGCTACCGGCAGGCTGTGCCCACGAAACCCCTACGAATGAGGAAAAGAATAAGACGAGCAACACTTTTCGCAGCGCATCATCGCCCGAAGCGGTATCCTTCTTGTTCCGTTTGCGAATGATGGAGATGAGGCGTCCAAGTTGATGGGTATCCAATTGCTGGATGTATTTGCGGTATCCCATCTCACCAGCGGCGCGCCGGCGGTCAGCGACCCGTTTGATGCTTTCGATACGGTGCAACAGCCATATGGCAAAAAGTAGTATGGCTACCAACGCTAGCAGGGAGGCCAGAATGATTACCTCCGTTTGATCGAATGCGAAACGGAAGGGGCGCATCTCCCCTTGCGCAAAAAGCAGCACCGGAAATAACACCAGGAAAACAATACCTGTAAACAATGATGAGATCCTTACCATACCCAACTTTAAAATATATTAATACCTTTTTATCCTTTATATAAACAAAAAAACGACATGCCTAATCTCGTTTCAGGAAAGTCAACTTGTTTTCCAATTCCTCGGTGAATGAACTGAGTTTTGCTCCTTCCAGCATATCGCGCATTTCTTCCCGGATGATTTTGAACTGGTAGTGGATAGGGCAAGGTTTCGCTTCGGAACATTGCTTCAACCCAAGTCCGCAACCTGAGAAAATTTTCTCGCCATCCACTGATTTCACGATATCGGCCAACGAGCCGTTGAGTAAATGCTCATCAAGGAAAAACCCCCCACTGGGTCCCTTGGCAGACAGCACCAAACCCTTGCGGCTCAAATCTTGCAATATCTTGGCGATGAACGACTCCGGGGAATCAATCTCTTTGCTGATTTCCTTGATACCGGCCTTTTCGCCGGCTTTAGACCGCTTGGCAATGAAAATCATTGCCCGGATGGCATACTCACATGTTTTTGAAAACATCTATCAATCAATTGCGGGGCAAATATACAAAGTATAAATAAAAGATAAAAAACTCTTTTTCTTATTTCGTAACGATTTGTATCCAATGATCTCTAAACAAATGCACTGAATCCGGTAATGGATCTACCGACAATCAGCGAATTGATTTCCTTGGTCCCTTCGTAGGAGTAAATGGCCTCTGCATCGGCCAGGAAGCGCGCCACGTCATATTCCAACAGGATGCCGTTGCCGCCCATCACTTCCCGGGCTTGGCTAACGATATCGCGGGTACGCAGTGTACAGAATACTTTGGCCAGCGATGCGTGTTCATCGCGCAGCATACCGCCATCCTGCAATTCGGACAAGCGGTACACCAACGTCTGCATGGCTGTGAGGTTGGATAGCATTTCAACCAGGTGGTTTTGGATCAGTTGGAACGATGCAATGGGCTTACCGAACTGCTTGCGTTTCCGGGTGTAATCGAGGGCATTTTCATAGGCTCCCCTTGCGCAGCCCACGGCCATCCACGCCACGCCCGCACGGGTAAGCTGCAGCACCTTGGCGGTGTCTTTGAATGAGTTGGCGTGCTGCAAACGGTCACCTTCTTCCACCAGGCAATCCGTCATCGTAATCAGTCCGTTCTGCACAATCCGCAAAGCCATCTTCCCTTTTATCTTTTCCACCTCGAAGCCGGGGGTACCTTTCCGCACCAGGAACCCTTTCACCTCCCCGTCGGCCACATCTTTGGCCCATATAACGGTCACATCGGCGAAGGTAGCGTTGCCTATCCATTTTTTCTGGCCATTCAGCAGCCACCCTTTTTCCGTTTTGCGGGCCGTAACGGTAAGTCCGCCCGCCGCACCCGATCCCACTTCGGGTTCGGTAAGGCCGAAGGCACCGATCAGTTTCATCTGCTGCATGGCAGGCAACCATTCCTGCTTTTGCGCATCAGAACCGCAAAGGTATATCGACCCCATGGCCAGGCCACTCTGTACGCCGAAGAAGGTGGCCACCGAAGCATCGACACGGGCAATCTCCATCGCGATGATCCCTTCCATCAGCGATGACTTGCCGGCACAGCCATACCCATCATAGGTAAGGCCACAGATATTTAATTCCGCTAGTTTGGGAATGATCTCAAACGGAAATTCATCGCGCAACCAGTAGTGGTTAACCAGCGGCCTGATTTCGCGCTCCATAAAATCGCGTACCTTCAGTTGCAGTGCGCGATCCTCATCGCTCAAGCGCATATGCAGCTCGTAGAAGTCGCCATTGATAGGGGGCAATTCGCGTTTCGGTTTCCCACCGTCGAGCATCTTCATCAGTCCGGCGAGCTGTTTCTCGTCCAACTTGGAAAACGAATCCATCGCCTTTGGCAGGTCTACTTTCTGCGACAGTTTGTCCAATTGCTCGAAATCGATGCTTTTGAACAGTTGGTATGCCTTTTTAATTTTTGAAAACATCACATTGCTTTTGTTGGGTATATTTAGTGCTTAAACTTATGCCATAGTACGCGGATGACACGGATTTAGCGGATGCTCGCTGATGATTATTACGCCTGTTGTCTCAAATCTCACGTCCCATATCTCACGTCTGAATCACCCCCACGTTGAAAGGCTTTTCGATCGGTGCCTGATTGGCAGCCGCTATCCCCATCGCGATGACTTTGCGCGTATCCAGCGGATCGATGATCCCATCCACCCACAGGCGGGCCGCGGCGTAGTAGGGCGTTGTCTGTTGGTCATACCGCTCGGTGATCTCCTTAAGCAGGGCATCCTGTTGTTGTGTATCAACGTCCGTGCCTGATTTCTTTAACGACGCGGTTTGGATTTGGAGCAGCGTTTTTGCCGCTTGGCTACCCCCCATTACCGCAATCTTGGCCGACGGCCATGCGAAGATAAGCCGTGGATCGTATGCTTTTCCGCACATGGCGTAGTTCCCCGCACCGTATGAATTGCCGACGACGACGGTAAACTTGGGCACGACAGAATTGGCCACAGCATTGACCATTTTAGCGCCATCTTTGATAATGCCGCCCTGCTCCGCGCGGCTCCCCACCATGAAGCCCGTTACATCTTGCAGGAAGACCAGTGGTATCTTCTTTTGGTTGCAATTCATGATGAAGCGGGTGGCCTTATCGGCCGCATCCGAATAGATCACGCCACCGAACTGCATCTCCCCTTTCTTGCTTTTCACCACCTTACGTTGGTTGGCCACGATGCCCACGGCCCACCCCTCCATGCGCCCCAGACCGCAGATGATACTTTGGCCATAGCCTTCCTTATATTCCTCAAAATCGGAACCATCTACCAATCGGCGGATGATTTCGCCCATATCATACGGTTTTTCGCGCGAGGCGGGCAATATGCCGTAGATTTCCTGTTCGTCCAATTTCGGGGGGGTCGGCTTTATCCGGTCAAAACCGGCATCCTTCGGCTTGCCTAGCTTATCCATGATGCGGCGGATGGACTCCAGGCACGTCTTATCATCCGGCTGCTTGTAGTCGGTTACACCCGATATTTCGCAGTGCGTGGTTGCGCCGCCCAGCGTTTCGTTATCCACCGACTCGCCGATGGCTGATTTGACCAGGTATGATCCCGCCAGGAACACCGAGCCGGTACCATCCACGATCATGGCCTCGTCGCTCATGATGGGCAAGTAGGCACCCCCGGCCACGCACGAGCCCATGATGGCTGCCAACTGCACGATACCCTCGCTGCTCATGCGGGCATTGTTGCGGAAAATACGGCCGAAATGCTCCTTGTCGGGGAAAATCTCATCCTGCATGGGTAGGTATACGCCCGCGGAGTCTACAAGGTAAATAATCGGCAAGCGGTTTTCCATGGCGATCTCTTGCGCGCGCAGGTTTTTCTTGGCAGTCATGGGGAACCATGCCCCTGCCTTCACGGTGGCATCGTTGGCCACGACCATACATTGGCGGCCGGCTACATAACCGATACCGGCAACCACGCCTGCCGATGGGCACCCGCCGTCTTCGGCATACATACCGTCGGCCGCCATAGCACCGATTTCGAGCCAGGGCCGGTCGGCATCAAGCAAATGGTCTATCCGCTCGCGGGCCAGCATCTTCCCCTTGGCT
>NZ_JBMQOC010000106.1:0-65051 GCF_053550995.1 Parapedobacter sp. | reverse complement strand
CGGGGCGAGGCCATCCGAAGATAATAGCTGAACGCATCGGCCTAGCCTGCGGAGGCAGCAACCGGACGCGGCCCATGCGGCAACGGGATGCAACGGAGCAGGCAAGCCTTGATTTATTCACCGCGCATGTTTGTTTCAGCGGTGTTCATGAGCTCCCTTCGGTCGGTTTGGGTTACTTTTTTATCAAGAAAAAAGTAACTCGCCCCCGCGGCATGGAGCGGCGAGAAAGCGGCAAGAAGAAAGCCCATCGTGTAGCGGAAAGGAACAACGTTAAACGATAACGGCACCGATGTGCCTAAATAAAACCTTCGTTTCCGATAATCAAACGTAAACGCGGCAACTTTGCCGTTGCGCGGTTCACCGGATACACCAAATTAACTATATTAGGTGCCCAATACATAGCATATGGTTTCGTTACGTCGCATGGCTTTCCGGCTTTTTCTCATCGCACTTGGCGCACTACCTTTATTCGTACAGGGCCAGCCGGCCCCCGGCGATATCAACTTCACCCGGCAGGGTGTCCGGCGGTTTGTCTTCGACGACCAGCATACCTTGCCGCTGGCGGCCCTTAAGCCTGCGGAAGTGATCGGCATGTCTTCCATGTATCCGGTGAGCCACCATGCTGATACCCATGCCCAGGTAACCATCCGTCGGGACCGACTGCTTATTGGCTCCGATACCGAAACCCGGACGACGGTTTGGTTCGGCGGGTTCAATCCGTTCGCAACGTATACGCTGGAGGTCGCTTCGAGCGAAGGGGAAGGAGCCGTGGGGTTTGAATTTGCCGATGCCGGCAATGCCACCCGGTTTGCCGTGATGGTGTTGTACCGCGGGCAGCACATCGTGGATGTGAAATTGGCTATCCGGGAGGCCGGGAAGGTGGTGGCCAGCGAGTCGATCGCCACAAATATCGCCCCGGGAGCTATGTTGCAGGGAAAAATCATCCTCCAACTGTTGGGCAGCGGTTTGACCGTCTATACCCAGCATGATGGCTTGCCCCGGCCGATTGCCCAATCGGATTTCAGCCAGCTGCTAGACCTGCGCGCGAAGCGGTATTTGCAGACCTTCCAATCGCGCGTATCGGTGCACCTGAAAGAGGGCGCGGTGGCCATCGAGGGGGCTGCGGCTGCCCTGACCGGTGGTATGGGCCTTGCCGATATCCGGGCCATGACCTACGAAGATGGGAGTCCGTTGCTCGACCGGGGCCGGCTGTGGTATACGATGACCATCCGGGGCCGGGCGCTGCCGCACCATGTACAGGGGGTTTTCAGTATGGACCCCACCGTGTTCGACCTGCGCTTTGAGGGGGTTATCGTTTTTGACCGGGCGGACGGCATACTCCGCAATGAAGTAGCGTCACATATCTTCTACGACCGGAGGGATAGCGTTTGGCGGGGCATCACCACCGGTTTCAGCGCCTATGCCGATCCGAAAGAACATAAGCAGCTGTTGGCCGTGGAAAGCATGAAAGACCCCCGCTTCGGGTTTTCCGTTATGCAAGCCGAGCCGTTCGGCGTGGTGGGCGATATCGAAGACCCGCACATCCTGTACGACGCGGAGGCCGGAAAATGGCGCATCCTCACCTGCGAGCATATCGACGGCTACAAAGCGGTCTTGTTGGAATCGACATCGTGGAATAAAGGTTATCGGCGCATCGCTGGTCCCGTGGCCCACAACTCGACGGGAACATCGATCCAACGTATCGGCGGTGTACCCTACTGCTTTTCGGGAAGCAGCGAACGCGAAATTTTCATCTACTCGTACCCCGACCTGCAGGAAGTGGGCACATTGAAGATGGACCTCCCCCCATGGGATGGCGAGTCTGGCACGCGTGTTTGGCCCAATGTGGTGGAATTGCCCCCGGGGTACCCCTTCCGGTATGTGGCGCTGATGATGGACCGGTTCAACTATCCGGGCTTGGTTGGCCCGAATTGGACATACGGTGCCTTGTACCTGTACCACGGATATGTAAACTGAGCCTTCCCTGATGGCGTGTGCAGCCATTTATGCTATTCCAAAAAGACTTTTCGTACGCATAATCGCTTATTCATTCGATATACGATCAAAGGTATGGTATCGCCGGTGCGCCGTAAATACTGGTTTGGTGATTTTTTGACCCATTATCCCCGCCGGTTTGTCTATGGAAATGGTCTTTTCGTCTAATCGAGCTTTCATTGGTCGATGATTATGGGCCGTTTGTCTATTATCGCCCAGGGGTGGTGCAACGTTTTTTTCCCTTCGTCGTCTTATCCATAGAAAACGCAATAAAAAATAAGGAAAATAAAATCGTATAGTTATGAAATCGTTAGTATTGAGCGCCATGATTTGCGCAGCCGCAGTTGGAACCAGTGTTGCCCGCACAAACGTGCTCCCCTCGGAAAAGGTAAAAAAGGAACATGTATCCGATCAGAAGAGCGTAGCCGCTTTCAAACAGGTCATCGCTTTCCACCAGCGGAACGTAGATGTGCTCTTCAGTCAGTTTGAAACCGCCAAAGAGCAGATACGCGACAGCCGCGGTAGCCATGCCGATCTGGATCGAGACAAGGCCTTCTTCGTCAAGGTATACCAAGATGATATCGACCAGGGTGTACGTGTGGAAGCCAGTAAAAAGGCCATTGCCGAAATCGAAAGTTTGTATGCCAAGAAACACGAAGAGCGCGATGCGTACGAAACGGCACGGCTGGCCCAATTGAAGGACCAACTGCAGGCCGAGTTAAAAAGGGAACAACGGCAGTTTAAGAAAGCCAAGCGCAAATTCGCCGGCTTTGTAAACGAGGAAACCCTTCCATTGCTGCAGGAGATGGAGCAGTATTTCGCCAAGGCGATAAGCCAAGCCGAGAATGCCGATGTGGACCATATGACCATTGCCGCGGTAGGTAAGCGGTAAGCGAAGCATCCCTCCACGGAGTCTATATATAGCTAGGCAGTCCTTTTTCTAGAAGCGGCTGCCTTTTTTTTGTTAAGAGATTTTCTCCCACCCGATGCCGGGTTCGGAAGGCGTGAGGTAATCGCGCAGTCGGCCATTTTCGGGCCGGGCCAGGTGAGGGTCGGCCCCAAAGAGGGCGATTACCGTATTGCGCACATGGGTAAGCAGGGCTTGGTCGGTGGTAAGGTCGGCCAGCTTGAGGTCGAGCACGCCGCTTTGTTGCGTGCCCGCCAGGTCGCCCGGCCCACGTAGCTGTAGATCCACCTCGGCAATTTCGAACCCGTCGTTTGTACGTACCATGGTCTCCAGCCGGAGTTTGCTCTCCTTGCCTAGTTTGCTACCCGACATGAGGATGCAATATGACTGCTCGGCACCCCGCCCTACGCGTCCCCGCAGCTGGTGCAGCTGCGACAGGCCGAAGCGTTCGGCATTTTCGATGACCATGACCGACGCATTGGGCACGTCTACACCCACCTCGATCACGGTGGTGGCCACCATGATCTGGGTTTCGTGCTTGACGAACCGTTGCATCTCGAAGTCCTTGTCTTTTGCGGGCATTTTGCCATGCACAATACTGATTTGGTACTGCGGCCTTGGAAACTCGTTCTGTAGTGTTTCAAGGCCGGCCTCGAGATAGAGGAGGTCCATCTTTTCGCTTTCCTTGATGAGGGGGTACACGATATACACCTGCCGCCCCTTGCCGATTTCTTCTTTCATGAACCCGAACATGCGTAGGCGGCTGCTTTCGTAGAGGTGCATCGTTTTGATGGGCTTGCGGCCGGCGGGCAATTCGTCAATCACGGAGATATCCAGGTCGCCATATAAGGTCATGGCAAGTGTGCGCGGTATGGGGGTAGCAGTCATCACGAGCATATGGGGCGGTGTGCGGTTCTTGCGCCACAGTTTGGCCCGCTGCTCCACGCCGAAGCGGTGCTGCTCGTCGATGACGACGAGGCCGAGGTTGTGAAAGCGCACGGCGTCTTCGATGAGCGCATGGGTACCCACCAGGATATCGAGCGTGCCATCTTCGAGCTGGGCATGGATGACGCGGCGGTCTTTTCTGGGCACTGAGCCGGTGAGGAGCTGCACGGAGGCGGTGCCGTTACCCAGCAGCTTGCTGATGCTGTGGTAATGCTGCTGGGCGAGGATTTCGGTGGGCGCCATGAGGCATGCCTGGAAACCGTTGTCGATGGCCAGCAGCATGGCCATCAGCGCCACCACGGTTTTGCCGCTACCCACGTCGCCCTGTACCAGGCGGTTGAGTTGGGCGCCCGAGGCGGTATCGCGCCGGATTTCCTTGATGACCCGCTTCTGGGCATCGGTCAGCGCGAAGGGGAGCTGCTCGTGGTAGAAGGTGTTGAATGTGTGGCCTACCGTATCGAACCGGTGGCCCTTAAACTTCTGCGTGTTGAGCAGCTTGTTTTTGAGGAGCTTCAGTTGGATGAAAAACAGCTCGTCGAACTTGAGGCGGTGGACGGCGTGTGCAAGCTCCTGGCTGTTGCGCGGGAAGTGGATGGCCACCAGTGCCTGGGATAATGGCATGAGCCGGTGTTGGTGTACGATATAATCGGGCAGCGTTTCGCCGAACTGTGTGCCGATGCTTTCTTGGAGGGCAGTTTGCAGCTTTTGGATGCCTTTGCTATCGAGCGCGAATTTGCGCAGCTTCTCGGTGGTGTTGTATACAGGCTGCAGGCTCGGATTGCCCTGCTGCGGGCTGTTGGCCTTGTACACCTCCATTTCGGGGTGCGTCATCGAAAGCTGGTTGTTGAAAACGTTGGGCTTGCCGTATACGATATAGGCGGCACCAACCTGCAGGGCCTTTTTAAGCCAGCCGATACTTTGGAACCACACCAGCTCCAGGGTGCCGGTGTCGTCCCTGAAGTGGCCTATAAGCCGCTTTCCGCGGCGCTCGCCCAGCTCTTCGACATGTACGAGCCGCCCGATTACTTGTGCGGCGGCCATATCGGGGTGGAGCTGCTTGATTTTATGGAACTCGGTTCGGTCGATGTAGCGGAAGGGGTAATGCTTGAGCAGGTCGCCGAACGTGTGGATGCCCAGCTCTTCCTTGAGCACTTCGGCACGGGCCGGGCCCACACCTTTGAGGTATTCAATGGGGGTTATGGTGCTGAGTGGTGCCACAGGGAGTTTCTACATCCAACGGTTCATGCGAATTTATGGAAAACTTTCCGGAGTGCGCTCCAGTTGAATAGGAATACCGCAAGAAACAGGACCAGGTAGGCTAGTAGTTGGTAGGTATAAACGGGCTCATGGAAATAGGCTACCGCTATGGCAAATGCGATGATCGGATTGATGTAGATGAGTATGCCCACGGTGGTGGATGAGATGCCATTGAGCGCATATAGGCTCATGTATAGGGGGATGATGGTGAAAACAACGGCGATGACCGTTATGTTGACCCAGAAGACAGCACCGGTAGGTACCGGGTGGAACTGCCAGAGCAGCATCGGCAGGATAAATAGGCTACATAGGGTGAGCTGTACGGCCAATACGACCAGCCTGTCGACGTGCTGGATAACGCGTTGGACGACCAGGTACAGTGCATAGAACGACGCGATGCCAATCGACCAGGCGACATCATGCAGCGAGCCACGGGCCAATAGGACGACGCTGGCCAGCGCGATGCCTATAGCGATTTTTTTAAGGGCCGTTAACCGTTCCTTAAGGATGAGGAATGCCGCCAATGTAGTGAGTAAGGGGCAGACAAGGTAGGCAAATGCGGCCGACTGGATACTCACGTGGTTTACGGCATAGATAAAGGTAAACCAATTGCCGGTGATGAGCAGCGAAGCGATGATGGTAAGTGTGATGAGCCGCCAGCGGAGCGCCTGTGGCACTCCTTGCAGATACCGGCTGGACGCCGACAGCTGCTTGCGGCGGAAAACGAGGATGAACGGCCATATCAATGCCGTAGACGTGAAAATCCGATAATAGAGGATATCTTCGGCAGGCCATTCCCGGATGGCACGCAGGGGGATAGCCATGAACCCCCATAGCACGGCGGCGAAAAACGCCGCCGAGAAATATTTCAAACGGCCTTGCATTTACGCTTTCCACGCAATGGCGGAAATCTCGACACGCACGTTTTTGGGTAGTCCGGCCACCGCAACGGTCTCCCGCGCCGGGGCCTGCTCGGTGAAGTAGGTGCCATATACCTCGTTCACGGCGGCGAAGTCGCCCATGTCACGAAGGAAGATGGTGGTCTTCACCACATCGCTGAAGGCGTAGCCCGCTTCGGCCAGGATGGCACCGAGGTTGTCGAGCACCTGGCGGGCTTCGTCGGCCACCGAGCTGCCGACCAGCTCGCCGGTTTGGGGCGACAGGGCAATCTGCCCCGATATATACAGCGTATCGCCTGCCTTGACCGCTTGGTTGTAGGGCCCTATAGGGGCCGGCGCTTTGGCTGTGTTGATGATTGTTTTGTTTGCAGACATAACGTATGGATGTAAGGGCTCAATTCAAGAAGAGCCAATCGACGATTTTGTAAAGGATCGCCAGCAGGAAGAGGATGATGGCCGTCGCATTGATGATATGCATAACCCGCAGGTTAAAACTGGTGGGTCTATTGGGGTCCTTTTTCCTGAAAAAATACATGGTACCTTACTTCACCCGTTTCAGCGCCCGTTCGGCCCGCTTGTTGGCGGCAGCTATCTTATAGTTGAACCAGCGGTCCTTGAAGATTTTGCGCATGGTATTGTCGAAATTGCGTGTGATAACCAGGTTGCGGAAGCCGCGCCACTTATCATACACCTTGGACGGCAGTGCCCGTACGCTGATGGAATATCCTTCGGTGACATACTGGATATAATGCCACCATCCCGACGGCATAAACAACGTCTCTCCCGGATGGATCTCCGCTTCGTACCCATTGAGGTACTTCAGCGCGGGGAACTTTTCGTAGTCGGGATTCTTGATGTTGGCAATGCTATGGAAGTTGTAGGGCAATTTATACATCAGGTCCGACTGCTCCAGCGGGAACAACCAGATTTTCTTGACCCCTTTGTACTGGGTGATAAAGACATGCGACATGTCGATATCGAAATGATTGCGTGTGCTGGAACCCTCGCCGCCAAAAAAGAGGTAAGGAAGCCATTGCAATACCTTGCCGCCCGTTACGTCGTTGTAAATCAGGTCGTGGTTGAGCTCGGGCTTCAGCTTCATGAGGTTGAACAGGAAAATCCGCAGATCGGTCGGCTCGCGCTCGATCATATCCAGGTACTCGCCGAATTTCATTTTCGCAACCGGGGCACTGGCAGCGCGGTCGTTCGATGCATCTTCCCGCCCGTGTAGGGAAATGATGCTATCTCCGGCTATTTCCTTGAAATAGTCATAGTTCCATTTGGTCCATGCCGGACTGTCTTTGGCTACGAAGTCATCCATGATTACCGGTACTCCCTTATTGAGGTAGTCCTTGATGAAGTCCGCCGAGCTAATCCCGGAGATTTTGTTAACTTTTTTGAGTTGCACGACTAAATAGCTAATTGAACTGTTAATTATGCATATGCAAACTTACGTAATCTTCGTATGTGCCCATACGTTGTAAGTCATTTTTACATTTGCATTATAAAATAGGCATACAACGATTTACGTGCCAAAATAACAAAAAATTCGACGGCCTGACGAAAATCTTTTTTGTGGCTAATACGACCACAGATCCTGTTCGAAATCGACGAGGGTCTTTTTGATGCGCTGTGCCTCATACAGGCGGTCCAGGCCGTTGTCTATGTAATCTTTGATACGGAGGTCATCGGGGTTCGATTGTTTGACGATGTAGCTGGAAAACAGGCGCTTGATGAAAACATCGTCATAGCTCAAGCCGGTGGCGTCGTTGTGCCTTGAGGTGACTTCCTTATTAACGAAGATGTGCCGGGCTTCGGGGAAATAGATCCAGAAGGCGGGGTACGCGTCGGCAGCGATGGAGGGCGTGTTGCCGGCAATGTCGAGCCCAGCGATGTCTTCTACCGCATCCATGCCTTCCATGCCTGCCGGTGCCTCGCCCGTGATTTCATCCATCTGCGGGGTTACCAAGGGGGCGATACCAATGATACGCGGTTCGAATACAGAGCGTTGTTTGTCGAAAATCCAGTCTTCCTTGATGCGGAAACGGACCACATCGTCGGGGTTGAATGCCGTGGCTTCGAAGTGTGAGGCGATGACGTTGCCCTCTTCGTCATATTCTTCCACCAGGGTGCTGTCTGAGCCGAAGCGGCCCAATACCTGGTCGGGCGAGAGGCGCGTCTTGAAGCTATCTCCCGTGGGGTCGTCTTCCGTGGGCGTAGGGTCGTATGCGGTCAGTTCGCCGGCCATTACCGCTTCCATGATTACGTCGATGAGCCGCGATTTGGGCGAGGCATACAGCGTGTTCATTTTTTCGCGCACGTCGAACTCGCGCCAGATACGCTTCACATAGGCCACATCGGTGGGGCGGATATTCGCATAGGGTACGACTTCGCGATCCAGTATGTCGGATTTGACGTAATAGCCGTCTACCGGCGGCTCTTCCGCAGGGATCGGCGTGGTACTATTGGATAGGTTCTCTTGTTGGGCGTACGCAGACAGCCCGACCCCCATCATGACCAAAAATCCATACACTTTCATCGTTACCTCCTTCATCGTTATCAATTAATCGACCCGGAATGAAATCGGGTCCAGTTCCTGCTGCAGGCCATCCGGACCCACGGCGATAATATTATAGAAAAATACGAACGAGCCCGGCGACACGGCGCTGAGCGCATTCTGCATCGGTCCCGAGAAGGTGCCGTTGGTGCCTTGATAGGGGCCCATGGGGTCTACCCGGGGTTTCTGTATCAACATCGAAAACCGCGAAATGTTGAATTTGGCGTCAAACTCAAAATCTTCCAATGCGGCGAAGATGCGGTTTTGCCCGCGGATCTGCGCCGCGGCAACGGTACCGCCCGACCGCCCGGCCACACGGGCTTGCGGCTTGGGAATCCGCTTTACGCGGAACTCGGTGGAGCTGAGCGACTGCGTCTGGTCCCCGATGCGGGCCGATACATGGATGCTGGCCGTGCCGGGCTGGCTTACCCGTGCCACATACTTGCCCCCCGAGCCGGAGATGCTCACGCCCTTGCCACTCACCTGCAGGCTCTCTTTAGGGATGCCCGGCGCCGATACCGAAATGGGGTTGTCCACACCGATGTACAGCACGTTCATCGCATCGGGCGAGACCACGGCCGACGGGCGCGCCACTTGGTAGGTCTGCGGCTCGGTGACGTACTCTTTCACGGTGCCATCGGTCTGTTTCACGCGGATGGTACCCGTCCAGTTGAATACCCCCTCGCTGGAGGTATTAACCGAATAGGTGGCCTGCCCATCGGTGACAGGCAAGGTGTTGCCGCCCACCGATATCTCGGGTGTCGACTTCGAATCATAAGCTGTGAGGAATACCTTGGCCGTGTAAGGCTGCCCTTGGATAACGTAGGAAGAAGGGGCCACGGCCACGGCCGCAAACCGATCGAGGTTTACCACGGCCATATCCATCTCGCCGAAGATGTGTTTTACCACCACGGCCTCGGCGTTCTTCACGTCGGCCTTGATTTTTTCCAAAGCGGTCATGGCGGCGGTCAACGGGATGCCGTCGCCAAAGTTTGCCTGCTCCCACGATTTCTTTCGGCCGGCGCGTGAAGGGGGGTCCTGGGCATCCAATGAAAAGGATACTTCATTGTTTGCCAGTGCCAGGAGCTGCTCGCGTGTGCTATTGATACGGCTCCGCAACTGTTCCGCCCGGCTCATCCCGTCTTCCTTCTGCTTGATCATCATGCGGGGGCAGATGCTGAGGTTATCGCGCTTGCGTACGTCGCCCGTGGTTTCGTTTTGCCCACCGCCCTCTGCTTCGAGCACGGCCTTGAGCGAGTCGATGTATCCCGACAGGTCGCTGGTCAATTGGCTTGCTTGCTCGGCCCGGTCAAGGATGGGTTTAGCCCGTTCGGGCTCGTCTTTCAATTTGGTTGCCCTGAAGGCGCTAAACATATTGTCTATCCCCTCTTGGGTGTTTTGGGTAGAAGTACTGAGGCTTGTTGCCAGGTTCTTGAAGGCGTCGAGCACGGAATCACTCACGTTCATTGCCACCAATCCCAACAACACGAGGTATAGGATACCTATCATTCGTTGCCTCGGAGTCTGTTTGCCTGCTGCCATGCTGTATTGCTGCTCGTTAAGGTGTCAGTATCTTAAAGAAATTATACACGCGGTTGGTTCATGGCGGCCAGCATGTTGCCGTACACGGCGTTGAGCGAAGCCAAGTTCTTATTGAGGTGGGCCACCTGCTCGCTGAACTGCCGGGTACCTGCGGCCGAGTCGTTGAACTGCTGCAGGGTATGGGCAATGCTGTCGTAATGTTGGGAGATGGCCTTGAGTTTCTTGCCGGTATCCTGCAACTCCAGTTCATAAACGGAGTTGAGGTGTTGCAGGTTGTTGGCCAGTTTGTGTACCTGCTCGTGGTATGCCGTTACGTCGCTGCCTCCGGCGCTGATGCCCGCGAGGTCGCTGGAGGCCTTTTCGAAGGCGGCGTTGAGTTTGTCGACACTGCCCGTTGCACCCTTCACCCGATCGGTGAACTGGTTGGTGGCAAGGGAGGCATCGGATACGTTGGAAATAGCAGCTACCTTATCGCCAAAGGTGCGGAGGCCGTCACCCAGGTTGCCGATCAATTCGGGGCTGATGCGTGCATCGGCCAGCATCTTATCCAGTGCGGCAGTATGGCCCGTGCTGGCCGCTGGCCGTACGGTGGCTTTTGGCAGTTCGCCCTGGTAATCGTCGGCCAGCTCGGGATATACCCGTGTCCAGTCCACGTCTTTCTCTTCCGTTTGGAAGCCGAGTAGTAAAAAAAGCAGTGCTTCGGTGCCGAGACCTACAACGATGAGCCAGTCGCCGGCCGGCCAGTGTTGCAACTTGGCCATCAGGCCGATGATCACCACGGTAGCTCCCCAGGAGACGATGTTGTTGATACCGATTTTGAATTTGCGTTTCTCTGCCATGATATTGCTGTTGTGCTTGTGAGTTTCGTAAATGGTTGTATGTTAATTATTCATCGGGTCTACACCCGGGTAGGCGGACACGCTCCGGAAACCGATGTACGACTTGGAGGTGTCTTGGTATTCGTAGGCACGGGCACCGTTCTGTAGGAAGTAACCGATGTCTTTCCATGAGCCGCCGCGCACCACCTTGCGCTTCAACGACTCGGGGTCGGTTGCGGCCGCGTCATAGCGGTAGGTGGGGTTCATGTCGTGTACAAACGACGATGCCGACTCGTTGAACGAAGAAGAGGTCCACTCGGCCACATTGCCGGCCATGTTGTAAAGGCCAAAGTCATTGGGAAAGTACGAATACACGGGGGCCGTGTAGGCGGCTCCATCGTCGAGGTAATTGCCGCGGCCGGGCTTGAAGTTGGCCATCAGGCAGCCCTTGGCGTTGCGTGCGGATGGGCCACCCCAAGGGTACTGCGTGCCCACGCGGCCGCCACGGGCGGCATATTCCCACTCTGCCTCGGAAGGCAGCATATAAGGCTGCCGGATTTCACGGCTATTGGTTTTGCGGCTGCGCTGGTGGTTTTCGAAGAGGCGTGTACGCCAGGTGTTGAATGCCTGTGCCTGCCGCCACGTGACACCCACCACCGGATATTCGTCGAATGAGGGATGCGAGAAATAACCTTCGACCATCGGCTCGTTCTGGGCATAGCTGAAATCGTTTAGCCATACCGTGGTGTCGGGGTATACCAAGATGGTATCGCGCCGTATGAAGTCGGACCGTACTTTGGTAGGGTCGTTCTTTGCGGCCGTGGCCGCACGCAGGTCATACCAGTCGTAGTGGTAACGCAATAGGCGTACATCCAACTCATCTTTGCCGAAAATGCGATCTTCGCCTTGATAGTACATCTGGCGGGTGCGCTCCCTTACATCCTGGTCCTTGGAGTTCCATAGCGAGCGCTTATTGCCGTTTACCTTAGACCAGTCGATGTACCGTTCGTTGGTGCCTTCTACTTCTACGAAATAGCTGTCGTCTTGCAGGTAATTATAGATGAGGATGGAGTCGCGCACCCAATTGACAAATTGCCGGTATTCGCTGTTGGATATCTCGGTCTCATCCATATAGAACGACGAAATGGTAACCTGCCTGTTTTGGGCAACCTGTGAAAAGGTGATGTCTTCGTCAGACTGCCCCATGATGAAAGTGCCTCCGGGCACCAGTACCATGCCATGCGGAACGCGGCTGGTTTTGAGGTGTGCCCGCTTGACGCCGACCAACTCCCCGCCGCCCGACTTGGAACAACCCGAAAGTAACATCGAAGATATACCAACCAATATTATAGGTAAATATGCTCTATTCATTTAGTTCTATCTTTAGCTAGCAACGCCCCGCAGCGGGCCTTATTCGCGGATGGTATGGCGCGCGCCCGTTGTATTTCGTTAAAGCCCGTGATTAATAACCCGTTACGGCAGCAAATTTCAGACCAAAAGTCTTTCCCGGTACCATATATACGGACAGCAAACTTACTAATTATCTCTTACAATCGTTTAAAACAACGCTTTTTCCGCGGGTAGATGGCTCACGTGGAAACGATCCACTGGCGGAAAGCGGCCTTAAAATTATCAAAAGAAACAGTAATTAGTGAAAAAAGGAATGGAAATTTGAAAAAATAACGATTACTTGTTCGATAACTTGATGTATTGTTCCACAGCCATGGTCATGCTTGGCGCCTCGGGGGTGGGGGCGGCGATATCGAGCAGCAGCCCACGGTCCAATACCGCCTGGTGGGTGGTAGGCCCAAAAGCGGCGAGCCGCGTGTCATTCTGCTTGAAATCGGGGAAATTCTCAAAGAGCGATTGTACGCTGGAGGGGCTGAAGAAGACGATGATGTCGTAAAATACGTCTTTCAGGTCAGACAGGTCACTGACGACGGTGCGGAAAAGTACCGCCGGGGTAACATTGTATCCGTTATCTTGAAGCCAATTGTAGGTCTCTTCGTTGGCCACATCGGAACAGGGATAGAGGAACTTCTCTTTGGCGTGCTTCTTCAATATGTCGGAAAGGTCCTGTGCCGTCTGCTTGCCGAAGAAAATCTTGCGCTTGCGGTATTGGATGTATTTCTGCAGGTAGAGGGCTATGGTTTCCGAAAGGCAGAAATATTTGAGGTCTGCCGGGACTTCGTAACGCATTTCCTCGCATACGCGGAAGAAATGGTCGGCCGCATTGCGGCTGGTGAAAATCACCGCTGTGAAATCAGCAAGGTTGATCCGCTGCTCTTTGCGTACATCGCGCCCCGATACCCCTTCCACATGGATAAAGGCTCTGAAATCGAGTTTGAGATTGTACTTCTGCGCCAAAGCGAAATAAGGCGATTTCTCATTCTCTGGCTTCGGTAACGTTACTAATATGCTTTTTACTTTCTTTGCTCTGTCTGCTTCTGGCACCTGCATGTTTCTTACGTTAATTGCCCAATACTTTTACCAAGATAAGTATGGGTGCGATTTCGAGGCAGCAAAGATACGTAAATAAATAAAACTTTGAAAACGGATAGTTGGTTAGTAGGTTGCGGGCGGTCTTCGCGAAACGGAACACGAATAGGCAGAGCACGGCGATGAGCGCCACCGGGACAACCCACACCACGTACGCCTGGGGCACCAGGCTCAACACCAAAATGATCGGGAGGAACACCAATGCGGCGTTGAAGTAGCTGAGGTATAGGATGGATACGTATTCGCGCACCACGCGCTGCAGGTCGAAGATGAAACCGAGTAGCCGGGTGGCGATGATTTTGAGGATGAACAGCAGCATCACGAACAGCGAAATGCCGAGAAATCGCTCGATGCCGCTATAGCCGACGGCATAATGGGCATTGCATAGGTAAATGAACAGGCCGACAGCAAACCCGAATAGGATATACAGGAAAACAAAGGGCCATGAGCTGTAAAGGGTATCTTCCTTATTGACCTGGAGCAGCATGCGGTCATTGTAGAATGCCTGGATGATGGAGAGCACCTGGTTGGGAAAGGCTACGCGGACCAGTCCGAGAAAGAGCAGGAGCAGCCCGATGGCGGCAAGGACCCAGGCCTCCCGCTTGGGCCGTTCGGCATCGGTTTCCATGCTTTGTTCCAGCTCGTTGGCAAATGCCATCCACGCCATGAAGTCGCCGTTTTGCACGATGACGCGCTTGCGGATGCTGTCGGCAAACGCATTGGGCCTATTGGGGTCGGGCAGGCCGATGTATTGCATGGCGAGCGAATCGCCCACCCGCTTGATGGAGTCGGCGCGCCGTATCTTTTCGGCCAGCTGTGCCTGGCGGATCGAATCCTGCACCGAACGGTAGCGGGGCTGCTGCACGGCCATGCCCGTGGATGCCGCCTGCGCGGCGCCTCCCAACAGCAATAGCCCAGCAACCAGTAATATCCAATGCTTCATCTACCTACTCAATGAGCGGGTAAAGGTAGGCAAAATCGCATGTTTGCACGGCCTCTATAGGGGCTTAATTTTCAGGTTGCGGAAACTCACGCGGTTGCCATGGTCTTGCAGCAAGATATGGCCGCTGTCTGCTTGGCCGAAGTTATCCCAATCTTTGTACTTGCTTTCGCTTACCAGCTGCTTGTAGGCTTCCGAGCCGCGTTCGTACTGCAGCACTTTTTCACCATTGAGGTAGTGGGTTACGGTGTTATCGGGTTGCACCACGAGCCGCCCTTTGTTCCACTCGCCTATTTTTCGTTGTGCCCGGTTGGTCTTGTTGGCCTTGATGAGGTCGTACAGCGAAGCCAGCGTACGGTTGCCGTCTTTGCCCTTCTTGGCATCGGGGTGCCGTTTATCATCCAAGATCTGGTATTCCAGGCCGATGGCCGACCCGGTGTTGTGCTCGCCGAGTGTAACGAAATACTTCACGCCGCTGTTGGCGCCTTCGGTAAGTTTGAATTCGAACGAGAGGTCGAATGCACGGTATTGGTCGGTAGTGACAATATCGCCGCCATTGGTCGATTCGCCACCATCGGCGGGCAGCACGGTAATGGTGCCGTCTTTGATCTCCCATCCCTGGGCCGGGAACGTATCTTTGTAGGCGCCTACCCAGCCGGCGTTGCTTTTTCCATCGAAGAGCAGCTTATAGCCATTTTGTTCTTCATAGGCCGACAGGCTATTCGGGGTGAGGTTGACCGGATAGATGCCTGCGGGGAAATCCTGCGGTTGCAGGTTTTCGGTCTGTATACGGATGTTTTTGAAATACACCTTCTTGCCGGCGAGGGCTTCGTCGCCGATGCTGTGCACCTGTAGGCCGATGAAACCCGAGGGGTCGAGCGTATCGACCACATATGCCACGGGGGTGCCGTTTACCCATGTTTTGGTTTCATTGCCGATGGCTTCGATGCGGATGTGGTTGAAGTCTTCTTTTTTATAGGCGGTTTTGGCCTGCTCGTTGAGATCGAGCGGATAAAGCCAGCCCCGGCGGGCCTCGTCGTAAACACCGCCTGTCCATGCGCGCGGGGAGGGATCGATCTCTACCTGCCGCCCATACACGCGTCCCCGGCCTTCATTGGCCGCTTGGTCGAGGTGGCTGCGTGTCTGTATGCCCGAGTTGGTCGTTTCGCCCTCCAGCTTCACATCCAGTTCGAGGATGAAATCACCGTATTCCTGTTCGGTGATGAGAAAGGAATTGGGGGTGCCGGCGGTCATCGTGCCCACAATGGCGCCCTCTTCGATGGTGTAGGGAGCCTCGCCGCCAACCACTTTCCACCCTTCGAGGGTTTCACCATTGAATAGGGGTGTCCAGTTGTCGGCCGGGGTCGTGTTGCACGCGGTAAAGGCGAGACCGATGAGCAGGGCGGCCAGCGGCGCGCGGGATGTTGTCGTTGTACGTATTTCCATCATATTGTCATTGGTAGACACGCGGCAAAAACAAGTCGGGTGGTCGTATTCATCCAAAACCGTTAGCTTTGTGTCATTGATTTTGCACCCAATTATACGGTTTTTATAGGTATGGATATTGATTCGAGGTTCTTTTTTTACGAAAACGATATCGTAAGGAGGCGTTGGCGGCCATGAAGGGCGATAATTTTTTCGAGCTGGTGTATGGCATCGTACGGCAGATTCCGGAGGGGCGTGTTACCTCCTATGGCGCGATAGCACGCGCATTGGGCGCGGGCGGCTCCTCGCGCATGGTCGGCTACGCCATGCGGGCGGCGGCGGGCGTACACCCACCGGTGCCGGCCCACCGCGTGGTGAATCGCGTGGGGTTGCTTAGTGGCAAACGGGCATTTGGAAGCCCTACGATGATGGAGCAACTGCTCGCCAATGAAGGGGTCGTGGTGGTTGATGACAAGGTGGTCGATTTCGAGCGGGTGTTTTGGGATCCGCAGCTCGTATGGGATGATTGATCGTTAAGGCGTCTCCAGCAGGAAAAGTACAATGTCGTTGATGTCGATGATGCCCACCGGCTGGTCTTCGTAGACCACCGGCAAGGCGGTGTATGCGCCTTTGGCCATCAGCGCCGCCACCTCTCCGACGGTGGCCGACAGGGCAATCTGCGGAGGATTGCGCTCCATCACCTGGTTGGCCTGTAACATATCGAACATGCCCGTTTCGACATCGTCATGGCCATCGAATTCGTAGCCGAACCCCAATTGTTTGATGGCCTTGCGGCTGATAATACCCACGATTTCATGGTTTTCAAGTACGGTGACATGGGCAAGGGATCGGTTTTTCATGAGCCGGTAAACTTCGCTGAGGTATGCGGTTGGCGGTACGGTGAAAGCGGTTTTGCGTACAATGTCGTTAATTAGGCGGTTTTTGCTCATTGCGCTATTTTCGTTATCGTGAAAGCATACAATATTTATTCCACTTTTTGTTAAACAGTGGTTTATAAAATTTTCTACAAAGAAACGTATGCGCGCCGAAAAAGGGTATGAGGCTAGGCAGGGACGAAAGTGATGTTGGTCATTTCGCCGGGGGAATCTCGCGATAGATATCCGGTAAGGTGCGGCCGATGCCTTGGTAATCCAGCCCATAGCCCACCACGAAATCGTTGTCGATTTCAAAGCCCACGTAGGCGATGTTGTCAAAGGTGTATTGCAGGGCCTGGGGTTTGAGAAGGAGGGTGCAAACGGCCACGGAAGCCGGTTTTTGCGCGTGGACCGCATCCAAGGTGTGCTTGAGCGAATGGCCGGTATCCACGATGTCTTCGACGATGATGACCTCGCGGCCCTCCAGATTGCCCTCAAGGCCGATGAGTTCGCTTACCTGGCCACGGCGGGTGGTACCTTCGTAAGAGGAAAGTTTGACGAAGGAAATCTCGCTGGCGATATGGATCTGCTTCATCAGATCGGCCATGACCATGAAGCAGCCATTCAGCACCCCGATGAAAATGGGGTGCTGGTTTTCGTAGGCCACGTTGAGCTGTATGCCGATGAGCCGGATGCGCTTCTTAATCTGGTTATAGTCTATGATGCGCTCAAATTGCTTCTGATTGATCGTTATCTTCATCGGTATATCAGGGGTTTTCGTTGTTCGAGGTGTTGAAGATGCGGTTCAGCAGGCCGCGTACCTGTTCGAGGTCCTTTTCGAAATCGGTGGGCGGCAGTTCGAGCTGTAGCGTATCGGCTGCCGGCCTATCGGGGCGCAGCGACTCGCGCAGGCTCACGGCGTAGAACCCGTAGTTGCCCGATGAATCGGCCGGGGCTAGCCCCCGGCGGGCCATGATATTGCCGATGTAGTTGAAATACGAGGCGATGTACGGTTTGAGCTGTCCTTCGTAATCGAAGGAATACAGGCCTGTTTTCGGCCGGGGGACAATGCTGGCCAGGTAGATGCTTTCGCCGAGATTGAGTTGTGAGGGGTGTTTGCTGAAATAATAACGTGCGGCCTCGGAGATGCCGTACACATTACGGCCCCATTCGATGATATTGAGGTATACCTCATACATGCGGTCTTTGCTCACCGCCTGGGTGCTCTCCATCAACCATACGATAAGGATTTCCTCCAGCTTGCGCACGATGGTTTTGTTGCGGTTGAGGAATACGTTCTTGACCAGCTGCATGGAGATGGTGCTGCCACCGCGCTTGAAGGCCTTTTCCTTGAAATTGATGGCAATGGATGACCGGATGGCTTCTTCCACGAAGCCGTCATGGCTGAAAAAGGAAGGGTCTTCGGTGGTGAGGATGGCATTTTTGAGGTAGGGCGATATCTTGGCCAAGGGTACGAAGTTGGCATTTTCGGGGCCCACCACAATGTCGCGCACGGGCTGTCCGTCTTCATAGGGCGTATAGGTGAAGGTGGTGTTGATTTTGGGGATGTTGGCGTTTCCCCAAGCATTCACATGGAAGTCGTGTTGCTCCATGCGCGAGTCGAACTGCACGCTATCGGGGTTGGCCGTATCCAGGAATGCGTCGAGCTTGTACTTGATGCGGCCCGATACCCGAATCCCTTCGAGCGATTCGAAAAGCCCTTTCGGAAAGGCGTCGAACAGATCTTGGGCATCCATCTCGGGGGTTTCCAAGCCCAAGGCGTACGTTTTGTTGGGCTGGGTGGTGTAGCGGATAAAGGGATGGACCACCAGCTTTTCCACGGTGACGGTGGATGCATTGGATAGCTCCACATGGCTGTCGCCGACGATGACTTCGGCATCGATGTGTGCGTCGGGTACCGCCACATCCTCCTGGGCGATACGCCAATGGTTGATGTGCAGGTTTTTGACGGCCCATTCGCCTTTGATGTGCAGCAGCTCGTTGTGGGTCCAATAGACCTCCCGCAGGCGGGTTTCGATGGTGTCGAAGCTGAGCTTCAGGCCAAACTTGCGCTCCAATAGTGGCAAAGCAATCCGTTCGCCGTTGGCATGTACCTTGATATACAGCTGGCGCCGGTCGGGATTCAGCTTGCCCGACACCTGCCAAGCGGCTTCATTGTCATTGAGGAAAACCGAGGCGGTAAGGTTGCCATTATCGATATCGGCCTGCGGCACGTTGATCCGCTGCTCGGTGCTGTCGTCGCGGTAAGTCACAATGAAATCGCGTAGATCCATGTCTTCCGGGATTTTGTAAAGCACGTTGTTGAGCATTTGGTTTGCGGCCTGTGCCAGGTTCACCGCCGGTTCGTCGGCGGGTTTCTCCACGGCCTCGGGAGGGGCTTGCAGGGTATCGGTTCCGCGGAATAGGAAGTCGTAATTGCTGATGCTGTCCTTTTTGATGAGTTGCACCTTCGCATTGTGCCCCCGTAACCGTCCGAACCGGACGTCGCCGGTAAGCAGCGGCCAAAGTTTGATGCCAACCGCCAACTCTTCGACTCCGGCCAGCTGGTCCCGGCCGCGTGGGGTCACGGCCAGCTGTTCGAATGTTACGGTGGTGAGACCCGAGAAACGGGCACTGCCCACTTCCAGGTCGATCTGGTATTCGTTGGCCAGTTTGGATTGGATACGCGCCAGCGTAGCCGCCAACAATGCCTCCCGCTTATGGTAGGCGATGGCCCCGGCGATGATGCCAGCAACCACCAATACGCCGATCACTGCGCCGCCGATGATAAGCTGCCTCCGGGTAATCCTTTTTAAAAATTGCCTAATGATATCGATTGCCACCAAAACTGATTTAAATGGGACCTAAGTAAGGGATAATTATGATTAAAAACAAAGATATGACAAGTTTGTGTTCGGCTTTCGCTAGTTTTGTAACAGTATAATATATAGTGAATAGGAGCGATGATTACGAAAGAACAGGTGCTGCATGCACTGAGCCATGTGGATGATCCCGATCTAAAAAAAGACTTAGTGACCCTCAATATGATCCAGCATGTGGAAATCACCCCGTCGGCCATCCGGTTTGACGTGGTGCTTACCACGCCGGCCTGCCCGCTGAAAGGGCACATCGAGCATGCCTGCCGCAATGCCATCGCACTTTTTGTCGATAAAAACATTGCCGTAGATATCAACATGACCTCACGGGTAGTCGGGATGCAGAGTAACCAATTGCCTAATATCAAAAACATCATCCTTGTCGCATCGGGTAAGGGGGGCGTGGGCAAGTCGACCGTAGCCGCCAATCTCGCATTGGCTTTGCAAGCCCAGGGCGCCAAAACCGGCCTGATCGATGCCGATATATACGGGCCTTCCGTCCCCATTATGTTTGGGGTGGAAGGTGCCCGGCCCAAGGCCACCAAAACCGAAGATGGCAAGACAAAAATCGAACCGATAGAGAAATATGGGCTGAAATTATTGTCGATAGGGTTCTTTACCGACCCTAACCAGCCGGTGCCTTGGCGTGGACCCATGGTGAGTACGGCCGTTAAGCAGCTGTTTAATGATGCCGAATGGGGCGAATTGGATTACCTGGTGGTAGATTTGCCGCCGGGCACGGGCGATGTACACATCACCGTGGCTCAAGGATTCCCCATCTCGGGCGCAGTTGTGGTCACCACCCCACAAAATGTAGCGCTTTCCGATGCGGTACGTGGCATCGGCATGTTCCTGATGGACTCCATCAATATCCCCTTGCTGGGTGTGGTGGAAAACATGGCTTATTTCACGCCGGCCGAATTGCCCGACAATAAGTATTACATCTTCGGCAAGGATGGGGGAAAGCGGCTGGCCGAACGGTTCGGTGCCCCGTTCCTCGGCGAGATCCCGCTGGTGAAAAGCATCAGCGACTCGGGCGACAATGGTTTGCCCGTGATGATGGATGAAGATAATCCGGCACGGGCCGCATTCCTCGACATTGCCGGCAAGGTAGCCCAGCGGCTGGCTATCAACCAAGCGGCGGTGTAGCGTACTGTATATGAAACCGACCATCACGATCACGTATTGCCCCAAATGCGGCTGGCTGCTGCGGTCGTCTTATATGGCCACTGAGCTACTCACCACCTTTGCCGACGAGCTCAACGGCGTGCTGCTGAAACCCGCGGAGACGGCAGGCGAATTCTGTATTTCGATTGACGGTGAGCCGCTGGTGGACCGTAAAGCTGCGGGTGGGTTCCCCGAAATCACGGCTTTGAAGCGACTGGTGCGCGACCGCGTGGCGCCTGATAAATCGCTTGGCCACTCCGATCGGGTGCATGCAAAGCCCGATTCAGGGAAAGATGAAAAATAATTTGCAAAGTGTGAAAAATACACTACCTTTGCATTATCATAATTTAGGTTTATAATTGGTTAGTAAAGGTCTCCATTCTCCCCGTTTGGAGATCTTTTTTTTGCCTTTACACATCACATAGCGCAACCGCCTGCGCCAGCGACCGGAGTGGCTCTGGCCGCTTGGGAATAAATTCCTGCGCCACATATCCCCTGAACCCCGTTTCGACAATGGCCCGCATGATGGCGGGATAGTTAAGTTCTTGGCTTTCGTCGATTTCATTGCGCCCTGGTACGCCGCCCGTATGGTAATGGGCGATATAAGGGTGGTACTTGCGGATGGTGGCAATCACGTCGCCCTCCATGATTTGCATGTGGTAGATATCGTAGAGCAGCTTAAACCGTTCCGACCCCACGGCATCGCATAGGGCGGCACCCCACGCGGTATGGTCGCATTGGTAGTCGGGGTGGTCTACCTTGCTGTTGAGCAACTCCATCACCAGGGTCACCCCATGTTTTTCGGCGGTACCCATGAGGCGTTTCAAGCCGGTGGCACAATGGCGGATACCCTGTTCGTCGTCCAGCCCCCGGCGGTTGCCCGAAAAGCAGATGAGCTGGTCGTATCCGGCCGCTTCCACCTGTGGGATGAGGGCCTCGTAGCTGGCCACCAGCTCGTCATGCAGGGAGGGATCGTTGAACCCTTCGGTAATCCCTTTCCCCGCGCCATGTGGCATCGCCGCATGCAATCCGTATCGCTTCAGTATGGGCCACTCTTTGGGACCGACCAGGTCGATCGCCGTGATGCCGATTTCCTTGGCGGCGGTACAGAGGTCTGCGAGCGGGATGTCGGGATAGCACCAGCGGCACACCGAATGGTTGATGCGGCCTTTCAGCGGTTTTTCGGCGACTTTTTGTGCGGCAGCGCTGCGTGCGAACATGCCGGTGGCCATGACGGCCGTGGTGCCGGCCGCCACCGCTTTCAGGGCGGTTCTTCTAGAGAAAAGTTTGGGGGCGAGTTTCATGCCATAAACCTACGTAAAATAGCGGAAATAGAAAGGAGGCTGGTTAGAACAGATCGCGATCAAATTCATCGACTTTATGATAAAAGGCATCCACGCGGTTACTCAAGTCCGTGAAATCGTCGATCAAGGCATCCATTTCATTCGTCCTCCGCTATACTGTAATCCTCGTAATCCAAAAACAGTCGTGATTGAGAGCGACTAGTTTTACCCATTTAACTACGCCGGTCTGGGCTATCCGTACTCCGGTTCAGTCGAATCCATGTAGGGGTTGGGCCATCCGTGCTCCGGTTTGGGCTGCCCGTACTCCGGTTCAGCCGAATCCATGTAGGGGTTGGGCCATCCGTACTCCGGTCTGGGCTGTCCGTACTCCGGTTCAGCCGAACCCATGTAGGGGTTGGGCTATCCGTACTCCGGTTCAGTCGAATCCATGTAGGGGTTGGGCCATCCGTACTCCGGTCAGGGCTGTCCGTACTCCGGTTCAGTCGAACCCATGTAGAGGTTGGGCTATCCGTACTCCGGTCAGGGCTGTCCGTACTCCGGTTCAGTCGAACCCATGTAGAGGTTGGGCTATCCGTACTCCGGTTTAGGCTGTCCATACTCCGGTTCAGCCGAATCCATGTAGGGGTTGGGCCATCCGTACTCCGGTTTAGGCTATCCATACTCCGGTTCAGCCGAATCCATGTAGGGGATGTCTAAGCCCCTCTACCACGGAGGCCACAAAGACCAAAATAACCAGTTTCCCTACCCCAACACCGGAACTAGCAGTGAGGCTATAAGTAACTACTTAGTTAGCCCTTAAAATCACATCACCATTTGTTTATTAGGAATCTACGTATATAAATCCTTGATTTATATTGCGTGTTTTCTTATATTCCGGCCATGAATCCTGCAATCTGTTTTGTATGATACCCCGGAAAAAAGACATTTCCCAATGTGAATGTGGACACCACGGTGCAGGAAAGGAATCTATTCCCTGCATGAGCCCGATGTGCCATGCATATCCAAAGGGAAGGGACATAAGGAATACGGGTTTGGGAACAGGGGGGTACCGAGGGAAGGCAATGATAGGGAATACGAAGACACAGCTACCCAAGCCGTTCAATCCCAGGCAAAGCAAATACGAGCAACAGCGACTCAGGAAAGCCCACCGCAAAAGGGCTCCGATAGGACCCGTCATCGACCACCTTAAAGCGGACCACCGTGTAAACCGGAACTTTTACAAAAGGATCTTTGGCGATGACATCAATATTATGCTGGCTACAGCCGCATTCAACTTCAAAAAGGTCATGAATAAATGGAAAAAATCCTTTTTGGTGCACTTGGATCATCTCATGAATGGCTGGCTGAAAATCATCGATAGCCGGATGCTGAAAATGGCAATCAACCAAAAACCGAAACTAGCTTTTTAAGGATTGACTAATTATGATAAAGCGGCTAAACATTCTTAAACTGTCTGATGAACTGGAGACAATCATCGGCGATGGTGGCCCTACTCGATAAAGATTATGAAATACCCACTATTTTTTTTTCTAATTTCATTCGGGTTCCTAGCATGCTCCCAACAAATAAAACCCGATAACCGGTATGAAGAATCGGTCATTCAAAGTACGCCAGCTGATGACCAGAATAGGCGTTCGGTAAAGCCAGATACCGTAATCGAACGATCCGCGTTCAAGAATTACGTTTTTGTGCTGGATGGAGAAGCCATTGACCAAGAGGAATTATCCCGTTACGCGGGGGCATCACTGCATACGGTATTTCCCTACGACACCACGCTTCAAGGCCGTGACTACAGTGGGGCAGTGCTTTTCCATACCCCACAGTCCGCGCTTCCTGAACCCTATGCCGATGACCCGGCTTATTTCGTCAATGGTATACAGGTGAGTCCGTATGATATTCGATGGTCTATACCGGAATCCTACAACAAGCTTGAAAAATCCACCAAAGATACCGTCATCGACGGGATGCGATACCATGGTTCCGTGCATGTGGATACCGATGAGGACTTTTTTGCCGACCGTATCACCTTCGCGGAAGCCGTTGAAAAATATACGGACTTGCCATTGCAAGATGTAATCGTTCATTGGCATAGTGGAAGCAAGAAGGATGGTGGCCGCATCATCCAAGATCATTTTTCGATCTACCATATCAAACCCTCCGGCATTCGTGCCGTCGCAATTGATAGTGTCCGGTTTGCCCATCATGAGAAGTTCGTGGTTCACATAGCCGACCACGGCTATCGCCGAAGTGATTTGATTGATAAAGAGGGGCGAGTGCGAACAAACAGGTGGACCAGTGATAAAGCTCAGCTACTTTTTGAGAATCCGTTGGAAATTGATACGGCTTGCCCATGCTATGTTGCGAATTTTGTTCGGAACGGCGATGATGTGTTCCAATTGACGGAACTAAAACCGGAGCCCTACGGAGGCGACGCATTATACTTGGAAAAGTTATCACGTCTTTTAGGATTACCTGGTAAAGCTGCCAATCCTGCAGCTCGGGATTCGATGCGGGTACAGTTTATCGTGACCCGCACGGGCATGCTCGCCGAGCTCCAAGCGATAGGCTCTCCTTCACCAACCGATGGAAAAATATTGCAAGCCATCAAACGGTATTCCTGTTCGTGGTCACGCGGTATGTTTAGTGGACGGCCGGTGTTGACACAACGTAACATGACCATCATATACAGTAAAGACCCAAACGGCAATATAGTTTCGTTGGATGACCTTGAATATCGATATGATGAATAATACCAAGCGGTAACATAATAAAAACCAAATAGAAATTTAATTATGAAAAATCAACTAAACATTCTTAAACTGTCTGATGAATTGGAGTCTATTGTAGGCCCGGAGCTTTATGCATTAAAGGGTGGCTTTCATGGTGGGGGTAGTGATGGGCCGATGCAGGCTACCGGTATTTTAGAAGATTATTCCTACTACGGTGACAACCTGGTACTAGAAAAATATCTATTTACCGGTGCAGATGGACAGACTACAGTCGTGCACAAAGCGGTCGGCGTGCGTGATCAATTTGGTCAGATAATAAGGGACCCGATTACTCAAGAATTTATACCACCTAGCGACCTAAATGCAATATCGAATTGTTTAGGTTATGCTTTGATGGATGGTGAATATATTGTTCTTGATATTAACGAAGATATAATCGAAGAAAAGTTTGGTTATGTACGATGTGATAAATCGCAAGCCAGTTTAGTTGTAATTTATAATGGCAGCGAAGTTTCTCATGCAGGGGCTTATAATCCCTCCACGGACACCTATGATGCCAAAGGAGGTGGGTCGCAATACTATATTCGTACCGGCATGACATTAGCCGAGTTTTATCAACCGTACAATGATGATATCGATCCGAATAATAATGAAAACTACCAGCCACAAAATCCTAATGACATTGTTTACTATAAAAAGGTGTACTATTGAAATGGATAAATTAGGAATTGTATAATTAATCGATAGTATAATTTATTGTGATCAAGTAAACCATGAGATATTTGGCCTTTCTTCTTTTTTCGGCATTGCCTGCTATCCAGTCATGTTGGCAAAACATCGAACGTCGTAGTGCTGATAAAGACATTATGTCGGAGATAAGATATGGTAAGTTTGAGAATTATGCATTTGAAGTGGATGGAAAAATCATTGAGAAGGATGATTTAATTGACCTAGAAGGGGCAAAGATATATAAGATATTTCCGTATACAACTACAATTCAAGGACATGATTATCTTGGTGTAGTATATCTTCACACATCGAAGCATCCTGTGTCGTCTGATCAATATGCCGATGATCCTGCCTACTTCATCAATGGCAGGCAGGTTAGCCCATACGACATCAGATCGTCAAAGCCGAGGTTCTTTAATAAGATCGAAAAATCGATAGGTGATACCGTAATTGGCGGAAAACGGTATAAGGGCGTTATACAGGTCGATACGGATGAGGATTTCTTTTCTAAGCGTATCACGTTATCCGAATTCCTGAAGAAACATATTGATTTACCTCTTGAACAGGTTGTCGTTGATTGGCGCGGTGTTGGTAATTATGGGGAGTCTGATACAGGCACCGTAATCTATGGTCATTATTCTATATACCACTTTGATCCAATAAGTTTGAGCATAGGTGAAATTGATCGTATTCGACTTGCTGACGAGGAACATTATGTCGTTCATTTATTAGATTCGCGGTATAAGAAGGGCTATAATGAGTATAGGCAAGGCGTGCTTAAAAAAGACAAGTGGTATACCCCTGGTAAGGTTCAAATGGTTTTTGAAGAGCCCTTGGCAATCGATACGGCATGTCCGTGTTACATAGAAGATTTTAACACAAACGATCCGAATATCTTCGTTAGTACAGAAATTGATTCCGAACCTTATCCAAACGAGAAAGTCTACCTAAAAAAGCTGGGAGCGACGATGGGGATTTACGCAGTGAAGCCACTAATGCCAGTTGTCTCGGATTCCATAAATGTTCAATTTGTCGTGACTAAGGCAGGAATGCTTGGAGGACTTAAATCTGTGAGCGCGGATAGGTCTAACCACGAAAGCATATTAAACGCCATTAAACGCCATTCATGCCTATGGTCTTCTCCAATACAAAATGGCCGTCCAATGATGAGTTGGAGAAGAATGACAATTTTTTACAGTAAAGACAATAAGGGGAATATCCTATCGCTAGATACAATTAAATACCGGAATGATAAGTGGTAGCGGGAAGGAAATACTTGTAATAGAGCCAAACGCGGGATAACATATTGTTTTAAAGAAAATATTCCAACCATCAAGCCATGGATAAACCAAAGCATTACGCCATCATCCTTGCGGGTGGTATGGGCAATCGATTCGAGGAAAGCCTCCCCAAACAGTTTAGCGAGGTGGCCGGTAAGCCCGTTCTGATGCATACGTTGAGCGTATTTCATCATTGCCCGCTCGATATAGCGATTATCCTTTCGCTTCATCGCGATTATGTTGAGATTTGGCACGAACTCGTAGAACGGCACGATTTCGACGTGCCGCATACCGTTGTTTTGGGCGGTAAGGAACGGTTCCATTCCGCAAAAAATGCATTGGCCGTTATTCCCGAAGACTGCGATGTATTGGTAGCAGTCCACGATGGTGTACGTCCATTCGTTTCACAAGACGTGGTCATCAATGCTTATGCAAAAGCGAGGGAACACGGCGCGGTAGTGCCGGCGGTCTCTACGGTTAATCCTATACGTTTATATAACGATGGTCGTTCCGTGGCACTCGACCGCACGTATAGTCGATCCGACATACATATCGTTCAGACACCTCAGGTTTTTAAGTATGAAATACTTAAAAAGGCGTTTGATCAGGAATACCAAGAAACGTTCAGAGACGATTCAGTAGCTGTGGAACATATGGGTGTAGAAATTCACGTGGTCAATGGCAACCGGGAAAATATCAAAATCACGTATCCCCTAGACTTGGCTTTGGCAGAGGTGCTATATCCGATGATGTTTGAGAAACAACAACAGTATACCAGCCAATGAATAATTATGTTATCAGGCGAGACGGAGCCAGTCATCCCGTCCCATTTATAAAGACCTCCGCTAAAGAAGCGGTTATTCCGAACATTCCTATTAAGACTGTCGATCACGATTTTTTCTGTGGTACGTACGGTGTACGGATAACCGATTATGAAATCGATAACTACCAAGCGCACTTCAATGTGTGGCATCATTTCATGGGCTCTGGAGAAGAAGTGTGCATGGTCATGGAAGAAGGGGTGCATATGAATATCAGTGAAGAAGACCTCGAAGCCTATTTTGCAGACATGGGTGATGAATGGGATGTGTTTTTCCCGTACGACAAAGTTTCTGCCGACGGAAGGAAAGACGTTTTGGAGGTCAGCGCCAGCAAATTCGGTTTTTTCTGGGGGAGCTATTGTTATATCATGCATAGGCGCGGAGTCCAAAAAATGATTGCTTTAGATACGATTATTCAACCCGTGGATGAAGAGTTGGTACGCCAGTCGTTTTCTGGTCATATTAATACCAGTTTCTCCAAAACCGATTGGTTTGAATATGATGAGTCGGAGTCGCCCAGTTACCTTGCGCGTAATCGATCGGTTAGGGAGGCCATATTTAAGCATTCAGCGTGGTCAGAAGAAACAAAAAGAGATGCGGTGGCGATTATGAAATACCTTTCGGACGTTGCGGAAGAGATGGGTGTCGATTTATTCCTGCATGCGGGTACTTTGCTTGGTGGCGTTCGGCACGGCGGTATCATGCCTTGGGACGATGATATCGACCTGATGATGAACGCCGCCGATATCGATGCCTTTATGGAGCGGGTGGAGCAAGAAGGGTATGTGGAATCCTGCACGTGGACGTGGCCCAAAACCAATCAAACCTATTATAAATTTTGGTTCAAAACTGGGCAAAAGGCTGAGGGATTCCCTTATCTTTTTCCGTTCGTAGATATTTGGGTTTTTTTCGACAAGGGATATGGAAAGGTAGAAACGTGCGATGGCTATTTTCTCAGCCATGCAACTTTTTTCCCACCAAAGCCGATTGTGTTTGAGGGGTGCCGGTTGAAATTGCCCAATAATTACAAAACGATATTGGATATCAAATACAAGGGGTGGAAAACCCGTATCAAAGTTTATGTGTGGTCCCATCGGGTAAAGGCGAGTGTTTTCAAGCCAATGAGCCTCGCGATTGAAGTAGATGAAACAGGGAGGATGCTGTAGGTGTACCGGACAGGTTTGACCACCCCGTGAGTGGTACCCTGAAAAAGCTATTTGCGCGGCCGTATCGCTTTCCGCTCTTCGCGGGGCGACCGGTGAAACTGTTTTCGGTATTGGTTAGCCAAATGTTTAGCATCGGTAAAATGGAGGCTCACCGCAATTTCCTCTATCGATTGCTCGGGCTTTTTTCGCAGCAGCTCCCTTGCTTTGTGCAGGCGCAACGTGCGAATGGCCGTATTGAGGGTAACCGACCGGCCTTCAAAAGCGCGGGTTAGCTGCCTGACGGAGCAGTTGCATGCCGCGGCGACCGTCTCCCGGTTCAGGCCCTCGTCCATGTAGTGTCGCTGGATATAGGCAACGGCCCGGTGGTACAGCAGGATGAGCGCTTGCTCCCCGCCCGGATCTCGGGGCCTCACGAGTTGTTGGGTGTAGGCCCCGTATAGGGGGGCCAGTAGCTGGCCGATATGGTGAGGGGTGGTGAAAGGGCCAAACGATAATTTGGAAAATGCGTCCAGCTGGCGCCGGTCGGCAAAGGTGATAGGGTGGGCCGGCCTGGCGTTTTCCGGCCTATCGAGCAGCTCCCGCAGCGGGGCCAACTCGGCCAGTAACAGCTGGCGGGAGGACCCCGATAGGCCCAGCAGCAGGACCCATTGTTTTTCGGCAGCCAGTGTAAGGGGATAATCGTTCGCACCGGTAGCAAAAGAAAACAGCGTTTCGGGCTGGCCTATGTGGCCATCGGGAAACGATAGCTTGCCGTGGAATTGCAGGCAGAGCCAAAGTATGTCCGTTTGCATGGCGGGCAGGGCAAAGGCCATCATCTCCGATGGCAGGCCTTTCAGTTCGCACAGGATGAAGTCGTGGGTTTCGAACTGGATGAGCGACAACTGTTGGTCGAGCTTCCGCCGCATGGCCTGCTGCAACACCGCTAGGTGCATCCCACGGAAGGAATCCTTCGCGCTAGGCCTTGACGAAACCGTCTCCCGCCATTGGTGGAACAGGTTTTTTCGGGCATCTTTTCAAATAGGTAGTTATCGAATGGTGGTAAGATAGCAATTTTTAATTTTTACAGCTCCCATCATTTCTCTTTTCGGCTCAGATTTCCCTATCTTCACCCCTGAAAACTTGCGTTATGCCTGCCGTTCCGCCGCTAAAAATTCTCAAAGCATCCGCCGGGTCTGGCAAGACCTTCAGCCTCACGGCGCAATACCTTACGCTTTTGTTTGCCGGTGAACATAAATACCGCGAGATACTGGCCATTACCTTTACCAATAAAGCGACTGCCGAAATGAAAGGCCGTATACTGGAAGTGCTGGCAGCATTGGCCACGGGTGACGGGCGTACGAGCGATGCCGCCAGTGGATACCGGGAAATGCTGCTGGCTGCCTACCCCCAATGGGATGCCGGCATCTTGCAGCAGCGGGCGGTGGATACGTATCGCAAAATTTTGCATGACTATAGCCGGTTTGCGGTGAGTACCATCGACGGGTTCACCCAAAAGGTGATCCGCGGATTTACCTTTGAATTGGGTATCGATGCCGGGTATAAACTCGAGATGAATATCCGTAAGGTGAAGGCCGACCTGGTGTTGCGCCTGAACCGGTTGCTCGACGAGCGACCCGACTTGCTGCAATGGATCATGGACTATGCGCAGGCCAAGATCGACCGCGATGAAAACTGGAACTACCGCTGGGCGCTCAGCGAACTGGCCGCAGAGATCTTCAAGGAGGATTTCCAGGACTTCGACAAGGCCATATCCCAGATTCCGGGGCAGGAGCTTTTTACTAACCTCGACCGCTATTGTAAAACAGCTATCAAGCAATTCGAAGATGCCTTCGGGCAGTTGCTCAAGGCCGCAGCCGACGCTTTCAGTAAATCGGGGGTGGATGTGATGGACATGGCCGGTAAATCGCGCAACTATCTCGGTAAGCTGGATCGATTTTCGGCAGAAGACCCCGCAGATGCGATAAAAAAACTGGGGAAATACGTCCATGAACCCAACGAATGGCAAAAAGGGGGGCTGGATGGCAGCATGGCAGTGCTTTACGATGCGCTGAACCCGCTGCTCCACCAGTTGCAAGCGCTGTATGCCGAACAGGCGCCCGACTATTACCTTGCCAAGGCGATCGACGAAAACCTGTATTACCTTCGCCTGCTCAAGGAAATGAGTGCGCTGCTGGCCGAGTGGCGGCACGACAATGCGGCACAACTTATCAGCGATGCGCAGATCCTCCTGGGCAGTATCGGCACCAACGAATCAGGCGACCCCACATTTATCTGGGAGAAAACGGGTAACCGTTTCCGGCATTTCCTTTTCGACGAATTCCAGGATACGTCGAAAAGGCAATGGGATAACCTGCGGCCCCTGCTGATCAACGCCATGGGCAACGCTACAGGCCGGCACCATGAACACCTCGTGGTGGGCGATGTGAAACAAAGTATCTACCGTTGGCGCAATGGCGACTGGCGTATCCTGCTCGACCGCGCCGAGCGGCAGATCGGGCAGGCATTCAACGTGGCCGACACGGCATCGCTGATCCGACAGGAAACGCTGGATACCAATTACCGCAGCCATGAACGCATCGTCGCCTTCAATAACCTGGTTTTTGAACATGCGCCGGCATGGCTGCAACAACGCTTGAACGACCGCGTGCTGAAGGAACTGGGTACGGAGCAGTATGAGCAATGGTGGCAACCGTCCGGCAACCACGATACCATCATCCGCGCGTACCACGATAGTAACCAGCGGTTGCCCCAAGCCGACCGGGCGGGGGGGGCTGTACAGGTCGACTTCATCGAAGTAAACAGCAACAGCCACCGCCCGAGTGCGGTGAAAGAGGAGGCGCTGGCCCGCATGGCCGATACGCTGACCGGATGGCTGGCCACCGGAACATATGCGCCCCGCCAAGTGGGCATCCTCGTTCGTACCAACAACGAGGCCCGGGAGGTTATCCAGTTCCTGCTCGACCGGCAGCGTGAGACCGGCGTTGCTTTTGATGTGATTTCCGGCGAAGCGCTGACGCTGGCCAACAACCCGGCCATACGGCTGCTGGTCGATACGCTGCGGGCGCTCGTGGGGGGTGCCTCGGACGCGGCGCTCTACCGGGCCAACTGCATACTGCTGTACAACCAACTGCATGGCAAACCGGTAGCTGCCGATGAGTGGCTGCACATCTGCACGGGCGGCCTGGACAGTCTGGTGGGCTTGCTGCCCGAACCGCTTTGCGAGCAGGCCCCGATGTGGGTGCAGTTGCCACTGGTTGAAGGGGTTGAAACCCTGATCGGCGCTTATGGACTGCACGCACTGCCCCAGCATCTACCCTATATCTTCGCGTTCCGCGATCTCGTGGCGGGCTTCGCCGCGGGCGGCGAGCGCGGCATACCGGCGTTCCTAGCGTATTGGGAAGAGGAGGGCATAGACAAGGCGCTGCCCGCCAACGCCGATGCAGATGCCGTGGAAGTGATTACAGTACACAAATCGAAGGGGCTGGCATTTGACGTCGTGATGATCCCCTTTTGTGCATGGGCAATAGATGGCAAACCGAATGGTCATTTCTGGGTGGATACCACGGACACGCCCTATGCGTTGCTCCATAAAACCCCGGTAAAGTATAAAAGTGACCTCGGTAGGTCTTCCTTATATAAGGCTTACTTTGAGGAAATGCTTTTCAACTACATGGATGCGCTCAATACGCTCTATGTGGCTACCACCCGCACGCGGGAACACCTTTATATCACCGCACCCGGTATAAAAGGCGCAGATGAGATTAGCTCGTTGGTGGCGGGCGACCTGTTGCGGGAGGTGTTGCAGGGCCATGCCGGCGAGCTGGGTGTGGCGTTTGACCACGGGATCCGTTTGGGTAGGCCATCGGCCAAACGCCCCGGTGGGAGTTCGGAAAGCCCGGAAGGAAGCCTCTCGTTTGACCATTACCCTACATCGGGCCGGTTGAAAGCGGAGTTGGTGCGCCCCGAAATGCGTGCCGAGCTGGATATGGTACGGCGCGAGGCGGCGCGGCGCAATGGGCAGCTCCTCCATGAGTTGATGGCTACCGTTACGGGCGTGGCCGGGCTGGACGCTGCGCTGGACAGCCTCCAGGCACAGGGCCTGGTACGGGGTGAAGAGCGTGCGGAGCTGCGGTCCCTCGCCCTGGCCACATGGGAACATCCGCAATTGCAGGCGTGGTATGGGGGAGACTACCAGCATTGGAACGAACGAAGCGTTATCCTATCCACTGGGCGGACCCTGCGCCCGGATAAGGTGCTTGTAGGCAACGGGGAAACCATTGTGCTCGATTTTAAATTCACCCAGCAGGAAGATGATGCCCACCGCAAACAGGTGGCCGACTACCAACTGGTACTCCGCCAACTGGGTATGCCCAACGTAAAAGGGTACGTGTATTACGGAACGTTGAATAAACTGGTTGCCATATGAATAACGGGCCTTTTCTCCGACAAGTAGCGGCAGATCTGTTGTCGCGGTTCGGCGACGACCTGAAAGACGTGGCCGTGGTGCTCACCAACAAACGGCCCATCGTTTTCCTGCGCAAGCACCTGGCCGACTTGGCCGGCAAGCCGCTGTGGAGCCCGGCCTTTTTCACCATACAGGAGTTTTTCGCCCAGTCGTCCACCCGCCCACAAGGCAGCGCGCTTGCCCAGTTTTTCATCCTGCACCGCCTGCATAACCAATTGCTGCGCGACGAAGGCCTGCCCGAGGAAACGCCGGACGAGTTCTATCCGCTGGCGGAAACCATCCTGGCAGACTTTGCCCAACTGGACTACGACCTGGTGGACCCCGGCGAGGTGTATGCCGAGCTGCGCGACATTGCCCTCCTCCAGCAACGTTTTCCGAACCTTTCTGCCGAGCAGCAGCGTTTCATGCGGCAATTCTGGGAGTCGTTTTCCGTCGGTAAACAAACGGCCATACAGCAGAAGTTCCTGCAGCTGTGGGGGCGATTGCCGCGGTTGTATCGGCAGTTTAAGGCAGAACTGGCCGGGCAGGGACTTACCACCTCGGCAACGGTCTACCGCGACCTCGCGGAGGGGCGTGCCGCCAACCCGCAGTTTATCGATGTATATCAACAGGTGGCATTTGTGGGCTTCAATGCCCTCAGCCGTTGCGAGGTGAAGCTTTTTGCCCGGTGGCAAGGGGAAGGTAAAGCCCTGTTCTATTTCGATGGCGACCATTATTATGTGGATGACGACTTACAGGAAGCGGGCTTGTTCATGCGAAGGAATGTGGGGCAGTATGGACTGACAAATGCATTGGGTGATTTTCCGTCCGTACTGGCGGCGAAAAAGGGCCGATTGGATGTGATCGCAGCCGCGGGCACGGTGGCCCAGGCCAAGATGCTGTCCCAATGGTTGCCCACAGCGGCAGCCGGTACGGCTTCGCCGACCCATACGGCCATTATCCTGGCCGACGAGCATCTGCTGATACCGCTGTTGCAGAGTCTACCGGAGGGTGTCGACTTCAACGTGACGGTGGGCTACCCCTTGGTGCAGTCAACGCTCTTCGGTTACATCGACCTCTGGCTGCGCATCCAGCAGCACTACGCCACCCACGGTGGCGGTACGGTGCACCACCTTGATGTGGAAGCTGCCTTGACCCACCCGCTATGCGGGGTGGCGGCCGAAGAACGACGGGGCATCCAACAGCAGATCAATACAAACCAATGGCTGGAGATACCGGCCAGCGGGCTATCGCTTGGCTCCGGCAGTTACCCGGCGTTTTTTGCCGAACGGAAGAATAGCGGGGCGCTCATGCAGGCATTGCATGGGCTGCTCGACGGTGTGCTGGAGCGCCGCCAACGCGACAGTGCCTTACAGCACATCGAGGCAGCCCTCTTGATGGCTACCAAAAAGGCACTCAACCTATTGCAAGAGGGGCTAACTGGCCACCCCGATCTCTCGGTAGGCTTCGCCTGCTCGTTGATCCAGAAAGCGTTGCAAGGCGTCAGCGCACCCATCGAAGGCGAACCGTTGAATGGCATTCAGATCATGGGCCTGCTGGAAAGCCGTTGCCTCGACTTCGATGAGGTGTTCATTATCGGTGCCAATGAGGGTGCATTGCCTAAAATCACCGCGGCCCCCACATTTATCCCCGATTCCATCAGGCGCGCGCACGGCCTGCCCGTGCTCGAAAACCAGGACGCCCTTTCGGCCTATCTTTTCTACCGCCTGCTACAGCACCCGGAACGGGTCACGGTAGTGTACAACCAAGTGGTCGATGAGCGCAACAGCGGTGAGGTGAGCAGGTTTGTGCGGCAGTTGACCTTCGAAAGCAGCTGGGCATGCCATCATCGGGTACAGCGGCAATCGGTGCGTACCGTGTCGCCACCCGATCCGGTGGCCGTAGCCAAAACCGGTGCCGTGTGGCGGAAGATGCAACGTTATGTGGATGTGGATGCGCCCGACCGCCTGCGGCTGTCGGCCTCGGGCCTCACCACCTACCTGCAGTCGCCTCTGTTGTTCTTCCTGAAATATATCGCCGAAATCAAAGAACCCCCGAAGCTCTCGGAGGAGTTCGAACTGAATAAGCTGGGCTCCGTGGTGCACGGCGCCATGCAAACGGTATACGAACGGCTGCGTGCCCAGCACGACACCATCGAGGCCGCGCACATCCGGCAGCAAATCCACCAATTGCCGCAGTTGTGCCTCGATGCGCTGGCCAAAGAACTGAAAATGCCGGCCGGCAAGGGCCTCGCACCCAACAGCATGCAACGTATCCTCCTGAAAATCGCCACGGAGTATGCGGCCGTATTCCTGCGGCATGATGCCAGCGAGGTGGCTCCATTGCACATCGTGGAGTTGGAGAACGAGCGCGATTATGCCATCGAGTTCCCGATTACCGTGGCGGGCGAAACGAAGACCGTCTGCCTATATGGCATCATAGACCGCGTGGATGTGGTTGCGGGCAAAACACGGATCGTGGACTACAAGACAGGTCGCGACGAACTGAAGTTCAACGGTTATGACACCTTGTTCGCCCCGGCATCGGCCAAGAGCAACAAGGCAATGATACAAACCTTGTTTTATACGTTGTTGTATGAACAGGTAACGGGCGCCGCCGGCGTGGAACCGAACCTTTACGTAGCCCGGAAACTCCGTAACGAAGGTTCGCTGTTTTACATGGGTGGCCGTAGTGGGTTTGTCGTGGAGGGGGCGGGGTTGGAGGATACCAAAGCCAGGTTCGTGGAATTCCTGCGCCATACGCTGGAAGAGTTGTTTAACCCCGATATCGCTTTCCGGCATAATGGCGATGCGGTAGGGTATCCAGACGATCCTTACCGTGAGTTTATCGGCCCATACCCTGCGGACGAAGAAGGGTAACGAAAACGTATGCGTAGATTGTGCAGCGTATTTCGTGCGCTGCGTTTCCGGTTTCATACTTTAAATACTACTTTAGCATCCCATGAGTAAACATCGTATACTTTCTTTTGGCGAGTTGATGTTGCGGCTGAGTTCAACGGGCGCATCATTTTTGGAAAATGACAGCCCCGTGGCCGTTTTCCCGGCCGGTTCCGAAGCCAATGTCGTGGCATCGTTGGCGCAGTGGGGCGTACCCTGCAGCTACCTAAGCCGGATGCCCGACAACGAACTCGCATCGCAGGCGCTGGCGGTATTGACCGCACTCGGCGTTGACGTATCCACCACCTTATTGGAGGGGGATAGACTGGGACTGTATTTCCTGCTATCGGCCAATGGACTGACCAAGGGCGAAGTGGTGTACGACCGGAAATATTCGGCCTTCAGCCAGTTGCAGCCGGGTGCCATTGATTGGGATCGGGTGCTCGACGGTTATACATGGTTCCATTGGAGTGCACTCACACCGGCCTTGAATGCATCGCTCGCGGCGGTATGCAAGGAAGCCCTGGAGGCGGCACGCCGCAAAGGAATGGTGGTGTCGGTAGACCTCAACTACCGCAATAAACTGTGGAATTATGGCAAACAGCCAATCGAGGTGATGCCGGAACTGCTTCCGGACTGCGATGTGGTGATGGGTAATATCTGGGCCGCCAACAAGATGTTGGGAACGACGGTGATGGATACATTAGGACGGAATACGCCGCCCGATACGTATTTTGAACACGCTAAGGAGTCGGCAAGCGAGGTGTTCGAGCGCCTGCCCCAATGCAAACACCTGGCATATACTTTCCGTTTCATGGATTCGGCTACCCATAACCTATTATATGGCACCTACCACACACGTACCGGTGATTTTATATCAGCGATACACGAGACCAACGTGGTGGTAGACCGCACCGGCAGTGGCGACGCTTTCATGGCTGGACTGATTTATGCACTGGTTTCGGAGAAAGATGGGCAAGGCGTCGTGGATACGGCAACTGCTGCCGGATTCAAGAAACTGTTTGTGAAAGGGGATTTCGGCAACGGCGATTTGTAGCCAAGAGGCAGGAAAGCAAAACAGCAAATAGCAAAACAGCAAATAGCAAAATAGCAAATAGCAAAAAATGAAGAATACACTTGATCATATCCTGAAATATCCGGTATTGCCGGTTTATTATAACGATGATATCCATACATGCATGGAGGTGGTAAACGCCTGCTACCGGGGCGGTATCCGGGTTTTTGAGTTCGTAGACCGCGGCGACCAGGCACCGGAGAACTTTTCGCGGCTATTAGCGCACCAACAAGCGCACTGGCCGGGCCTGCTACTGGGTATCGGGACGATCAAAACCGCTGCGGACGCCACCGCCTACCTCGAAATGGGTGCCCAGTTTATCGTGAGCCCCGTGGTGAAGCCGGAGATTGCCGAGGTGACCCTTGAGCAGGGAATCCTTTGGGTACCGGGCTGTATGACGCCCACTGAAATCAGCATGGCCGAAGATCTGGGGGCGCCATTGGTGAAACTCTTCCCCGGTGACCTGCTGGGTGCGGGGTTCCTCAAATCCGTCAAGCCGCTGTTCCCAACCATGCGGTTCATGCCCACCGGCGGGGTAAACCCTACGGAAGAGAGCATCGCGGGTTGGTTTGGTGCCGGGGTGAGTGCCGTGGGGCTAGGCTCCAAGCTATTTGCCAAGCCCGAAGGGGCAGCGGGGTTCGACTGGCTTGCCGACCGTAGCAGGGAATTGATGGGCTGGGTGAATGTGTAGCTACGGCCAGCACAGGAGAAGTGCAAGGTAGCCGACGGTCGAAAAGAACAGTAGAAAGCGGTGCTTGAGCAATAACGCCAATCCCAACACGACGGGAGAACCGGTCAATGCAGCAAGGTGCCAATGATTTTCCCAGGTACCGTTGGCATAAGCGTAAATGACATGTACCAGGCCGATGTTGAGTGCAAATAGCGCCGTGGGCACCAGGTAGTGCTCGATAAGTCTATGTTGTTTGACGGCCTGTTTGTTCATTGGTGTGTCGATGCTACGTGGTTTCTTCGGCTATAAATACGTATAAAGTAGCGTACAAGCGCATAACCGATCAGTGCTGCCAATAGCACATTAACAATAATCCCGGCTACGAGTGATGCCTGCATATAGCCGATAAACAGGCTGATGAGGGCGATGATTACCAAAAAAAGTATAGCGATCATGCTGTACACGAACGTGGTTTTCAAGGCATCGGCCCGACGGGGCTTTTTCTTCTTCAGCCGGAAGAGATAGATGACGAATCCACTGATGGATAGAAAACCACTGGTAAGGCCGAGCAACGCATAGAGTACTTTCAACCACAGGCCTCCAAAATCGCCGAAATGCAACGCTTCCTGTATGAAATAAAATTTATGGCCAAACGGCTGTTGGCGTACATCGTATTTGAAGACCGGCCGGTTGCCAATTTTTGACAGCACCAATAAGTTAATGCCGCGTTCGTATACGGCTCCTCGTATATTGCCCCGAATGGTAACAGTGCCCGACCCGTTGGTCGACGGAACAATGCGCTGGGGTTGCAGGTCGGGGAATTCTTTCTGTGCTGCGTGTAGCATCGCTGCCCAATCCATTGTCAAAGCGCGGTCCACCGCCGGCTCCATCGTAACGGCGGCTGTATACTGGTTGGGTGTTGCGATATCCAGCCATCGCATCAACCACGGTTGGAGGCCCAGCCAAGCTCCCGTCAATGCGATGACCAAATTGAAGGCCAACGCGCTGATACCGATAAGCTTGTGCCAGTCGGCCATGACAATGCGTATGTTGGTCCGGTTCCTTACCGCCGGCCATGCCTGCCGTTTCATGAAATTGCCGTAAATAACCAATCCGGTGATGGCCACGATGGCCAAGGCTAATCCACCGATGCCGACCAATTGGCGGCCCCAGTATCCTTCATATAACCGGACATGCATCTGGCGGAGGTAGTTGGCCAGCGAATTCTGGTGGTTGCGTTGTCCGAGAAGCTGGTCGGCACCGCCATCGATGAAGAAATCGTAACGCGAAGTCATACCCGCTGTAGATGTAATCAGATCTACCTGCACGGCGTGGTGTGGCTGGTCGGGGAGGGTGATGGCCAGCGAACGGTAGTCGGGGAAACGGCGAACGATCGAGTCGATCGATTGACCGAATTGCGGGATGCCGGTGGTCGAAGCGGTTGAGACCGCATGGTAATGATGCCGCTGGATCAGCGCATCGATCTCGGGGATGAATACGGCCAAGGCGCCGGTAATGCTGAGGACACCGATGAGTATGCCGGTATACAGCCCCACCCAATGGTGGAGCCGCCAAAAAAAACGTTTACTGGTTTCAGCCTTATCGTTACCCTTGGTCATTTGCTTGGGTTAGAATGTGTATCCGATGCCAACAAGGAAGTTACGTGGCGTGCCGGGGAACAACCGGTTGAAATCATACCCGCCAACCCAGTGGGTTTTGTTGAACACATTGTTCAGGTTGGCCGATAGCCTGAACTTATCGATGGTGTAATACAGCGCGGCATCAGCCACGACATACGACGGCAAGGTGAGAACTTCGCTGAAGGTAGTGCGGGTACTCACGTAATTCGTGCCGACACCAATGCCAATGCCATGGAGTACACGGTTTGTGAAAATGTACTTTGCCCAGATACTGCCCTGGTTTTTGGGGGCATTGGGCAGGATGTTGCCTTCTTCGGCTTCGTTTTCACTTTCGGTAATCATCGTCTCGTTGACCGCCCAATTGGCTGTAACACTTAGGTTGGGGAGTAGCTGGCCGTACACGTCGAGTTCGATGCCGCGTGAACGCTGCTGACCCACCTGCCTCAACCGGTCGGGGTTTTCCGGGTCGTTGGCATTGATGAGGATATTATTCTGCTCGATTTGGTAGATAGCAGCGTTAATGGCCAGGTGCTTATTGAGAAACTCCATCTTTGCGCCACCCTCATACATGGTGCTGGTCAACGGATCAAACGGCCCGCCGTAGCGGTCGGGGTCGCCAATAGTGCCCGCACCCTGTGGTTGGTAGCCCTGGGCATAGGTGGCGTAAAAGCTAACGGGTTCGAAGGGTGTATATACCAACCCGAAGCGGGGGATGAACGCCTGCTGCTGTACTTCTTCGGCGTCTTCTTTTTGATAGTTGAGGATATCGGTATAATATTCTTGCCGGAACGCGAGCAGCGCCTGTATCGGCCCCCAGCTGATCTGGTCTTGCACGTAGACGCCGTTGACAAAATACTTGGTCACGGCCTGAGCGCTGGATACGTTGAAATAGCCCGATATTTCGGAGATGGAGTAGTCGGGATTGGTGAGATCGAAATGGGGGACATTGGGCACCGGTCGGTTATCGCGGATGAGGTAGCTGTCGCGATTAGCCGGATCGTACGCGTTGATGGCCCCATTGTTCGCCGCGTTACGGTATCCGCGTGCGTTGTAATTGGAGCCGCCTACGGGCGATACGTTCTGGATGTAATCATATCCTACCAATAGCTTATGCACCAGCGGTCCGGTACTGAAATCGTTTACGAGGTACAGCGTGATGTTATCGTTGTAGTTTTTGCGCTTCCGCCGGATGGTTTGCATCTCCATGAGCGTAGGGATTTCGACGCCATCGGCATCGACAGCATACCGGTTGGAGGTGCGGTGCTCCAATAAATCCTCGTCGTAAAGGAATTTCATGTAGGAAGCGTTGAAAGAGATATGGTCGGTAAACTTATGTTGTAGCGAGGCTGTGGTGTATAAGCTGAGTTCGTTGGCGTAGTCATTCTCTTTGCCGATGGCGAAGGAGATGGGCGTGGAGTAAAGATCCGTGCCGGCTGTTGCACCGAAAATCGGTTGGCCGCGATCTAACCGCGATTTCGTTTTCGAATACACGAAGTCGACATTGAATTGTGTGCGATCGGTGGGAATGAACGAGATGGAGGGCGCAATGACCATATCTTCACCCCCTTGCAGCACACGGAAAGACTGGCCGTTTTGGTAAGCAAGGTTGAGCCGATAAAGCAGTGTTTTCTCCTTGTTCATTGGTCCGGTGAAATCGCTTGACAGGCGGAATGTATTGTAACTTCCCGTGGCGAAGTTGATGGACCGCCGATTAACATCCAGCGGTTTTTTGGTGACCGTGTTGACCGTTCCGCCCGGGTCGGTGTTGGCGAATAATGCCGAGGCAGGTCCCTTGATCACTTCGATACGTTCCACATTTGGCAGTAAGGATTGCGACCAACTGCCGGTAGGATTCCGCAGCCCGTTGATCAGGGCATTGCTAGCCCGATAACCGCGCAGGGTGAAGTCGTTGTTGTAAAACGAAAATACATTGACACCGCTGATGTTTTTGATCACATCACTTGTCTTGAACGCTTGCTGATCGTCTATGACTTCTTTAGTGACATAGGAAATGGCTTGCGGAACAAACCGGATGGGCGTTTCGGTTTTGGTGCCGGCAAAAGAGGCGGTATTTTTGTAACTCTGCTCTTTCCGGCCGAGAATCTCTACCGCCTGCAATTGATTTTCGGTTCGGGTGAGCGCTATGGACAACCGAGTGCTGTTGGGCGAAGGTAAGTTGATGTTAAGTCTGGATGACTCGTATCCGAGATAGGAAAAAGTGAGTGTGTAAGAACCTGCCGTTAGGCCATCGAACGAAAAAGCTCCCCTTTCATCCGTAACTTGACCTTGGGAGATGCCCAATATCCGGATGGTGACCCCGGGCAGCGGTTGTTGGTCGAGAGCGGCGTGGACTTGGCCGGCCACAGCATGGAGTTGGCCGTAACTGATTTGGCTCGACATGAGAAAGAATATGGATACGGCGAAGGTATAAATATAGCGCATTATTATTTGGATTTAATTTAAATAAGATGCAATTTTAGATAAAAAACTGCCATTATCAAAACTTTAGAAGAAAAAGTAAGCTCCCTAGGTCACGGATGTGGGGCATGCGTCGTACCACAGTTGTATTTTGACGTGACCTTAAGGCAATACGGAATGCGGATAGGGCAAAGGTTAAAATGATGTAATTGTTGTAGGAAGGCCGGGTTTAGGATATAGTTGGGTAACGCTCTTCAAATTGCTGGCATTGCCGGATGGCGAAACGGGTGAGCCGGAAGAACGCGACGAATAGGAAGGCGAACAACAGAATAATCCCAGTAAACATGCCGGCCTGTATCCAAAGTGGCCAAGTGGATTGGGGGAATTCGGGGAGACGGATACCAAGTTGTAAGATAATGGTCGGAAGGAAAACAAAACTGTTTGTAACCCGCATGATCATTAACCGCTTGTACCGACGCTTCAGTTTGAAATGGTATGCGACTACCCCTATGGCAAATGCCAGATAAATGAAGCCGAAGATGCCAATCAACCAGTTGGTGGCAACCAGAAAAAAAAGCTGATACAACAGGAAAGCAAAACCGCCCACGAGGAACACCGTAGGGAAGGAAAACCATTGCTTGAGTTCAAGGGCGAACTGGTTGCGGTATTTACGGGTCAGTGATTTCATCATCGCTTCTTCTAACGTGGCGAATCCGAATACACCGAATTCGCGGTGGGTTCGGGCTACTGCTTCTTCGAAGCCGACGGTAGGATCGGCCGCGAGCATGTCTTCAACCCGGCAGGCCACATGGTCGATAATCTCCATCTGGAGGTCGAGTGCGGTGAATCCGCGCTTGCTGATAAAGCTTCGGATATAATCGAGTTGCTGCGGGGTGAGTTTCATGATACCGTGGGTTTAAGGTTCAACACCAGTTGCAGCTTCTCGATGAAAATGGCCGCCTCGCTCATTTTTTCTTTGACCTCTCCTTTGCCTTCAACCGAGAGTGCATAGTATTTGCGCACCCGGCCGTCAACCAATTCGGTACTCGTTTCGAGGAGGCCGTCCGCTTCGAGCTTATGCAATGCCGGGTACAATGCGCCCTCGGTAAGCTTGAACTCGCTATTGCTTAGCTGTTTCACTTTTTGCGTGATCTCATAGCCGTACATTTTGCCGTGGTCTTCAAGTAGCTTCAGGATAATGGTTTGGAGCGTACCTTTTAATAACTTCGCCGAGCTCATGCTACAAATATATAACTTTCTGACATACATAAGAAAATTATGTATGATGATTTGGATATATGATCGCCTGAAAATGACACGGTACAATCATTTTCAAAATAAAACGGCATATTTGTTATCGAAAATTGATTTTTTGGCTATCTTCATCGCCTGTTTCGCAAGGTGTAAAGACGCCAGCGGCAGATTAACAGGTTACCCGTTGATGATGACAGTAGGTATAGCGGCAGATCACGCCGGTTTTGAGCAGAAGGAACAGCTGATGGCCAAGCTGATCGACGCCGGGTATGAGGTGCGCGATTATGGTGCGAAGACATACGATCCAACAGACGATTATCCCGATATCATTGTGCCATTGGCTCGTGCCGTGTCCAACCGTGAGGTGGCCCGTGGTATAGCGGTGTGCGGCAGCGGTGTGGGCGTATCGGTGGCAGCCAACAAGATACCCGGTGTGCGTGCCGCATTGATTACGGAAACCTATTCGGCCCGCCAAGGGGTAGAGCACGACGATATGAACCTGCTCTGCTTGGGCGGACGGGTTATTGGCCCGATGTTGATCTGGGAGCTGGCGACTGTTTTTCTACAAGCGGAGTATGACGGCGGCGAGCGTTTTGAACGACGGCTGCAAAAGGTTATTGCACTGGAAAGGCAGCTGGCGCAACCCGGTGATGGCCGAACGGTGAACAAGTGAGAATAAGGTGTATTTACAATCAACATGAAATCAAATAAAAAGCTGGCTCCCACAATTATTGTCATCTTCGGTGGCACGGGAGACCTTACTAAAAGAAAATTAATCCCGGCATTTTACAACCTATATATCGATGGATGGATGCCCGAGAAATTTGCCATCATCGGACTGGGGCGTACCAAGCTCGACGACGACACGTACCGCGAGCACCTGCACAACGGATTGGTGGAGTTCTCCCGGAAGGGCAAGCCCGATGATGCGCAATGGGACCAATTCAAGACCACCATTTCGTATTTCGAGTCGAACATCAACGATCCGGCCGCATACGAGGGGCTTGGTGCCCAGCTTGATGCGCTCGACAAGGAATGGGGGACACGTGCCAACCGGTTGTTTTACCTGTCGATAGCGCCACAGTTTATTGAGTCGGCAACCCTGAACATCAACAAGTACAAGCTCGCTGATGTGCCGGCATCAGACCGGATCGTCGTGGAAAAACCTTTTGGTTACAACAAAGAGACCGCGGTGGCCCTGAACGAGTTGTTGGGGCGGACATTCCAAGAGGAGCAGATTTACCGTATCGATCATTACCTGGGCAAGGAAACGGTACAGAACATATTGGCCTTCCGCTTCGCGAATGCGTTGTTTGAACCCTTGTGGAACCGCAATTACATCGACTATATCCAGATTACGGTCGCCGAGAAGGTCGGCGTGGAAGATCGTGGAAGCTATTTCGAAAATTCGGGAGCGCTCCGCGATATGATACAAAACCACCTGTTGCAAGTACTTTGCATGGTGGCGATGGAGCCGCCCATCTCGTTCCAGGCCGAAGAGATACGGAACCGGAAGGTGGATGTGATGCGTGCCATCCGGCGCCTGAAGCCGGAAGAGGTGCACAAATATGCCGTTCGGGGGCAGTACGGCCCCGGGTGGATAGGGGGCAAACAGGTGCCGGGCTACCGCGAGGAGCCGGGGGTAGATCCCAAATCGAACGTAGAGACGTATGCGGCGGTTCAATTGTTTATCGACAACTGGCGGTGGCAAGGGGTACCTTTCTACCTACGCACCGGCAAACGGATGCAGGAAAAAACCTCGTCCATCACCATCCAGTTCCGTCCGGTGCCACACTCCACCTTCTCATCGTCGCAAGCGGGGAATTTGATGCCCAATCGGTTAACCATCAATATTCAGCCTACGATGGACATCAGGCTGCGTTTTACAGCCAAGAAACAAGGGCTGGAAATGAGCTTGAACCCCGCGGAAATGGTGTTTGATTACGACACCTGCTCCACACAGACCCCCGAAGCCTACGAAACCTTACTGCTGGATGCGATGCGGGGAGATACCACGTTGTATATGCGATCTGACCAGGTGGAAGAGGCGTGGGATGTGATAACCCCGATATTGGAAACATGGGAAAGCCGCGATTCATTGGATTTCCCGAATTATGCAGCGGGAACTTGGGGGCCCGAGAGCGCCGAAGCGCTGATTGCCCGCCAAGGGCATATCTGGGCGTTGAACCTCCATACATAGGGAATATGCTTTGGTCGATCTGCCCGTGCCCGTCGGTTTGACGGTGGATTGAAAAGCAAATAGCAAAAAAGCAGATGGGCAAATAGCAAAAAAACGAAAAACATCATGGTAAAGAAATTCAACGACTTGGCGCAGCTGAATGAAGCGGCGGCAAAACTATTTATAGAAGTGGCTAGCGAAGCGATTGAAAAAAATGGCCGATTTACCGTAGCCCTTACGGGCGGCTCATCGCCGGTAGAATTGTATAAAATGCTCGCCAAGACGCCTTATCGCGAGGCGGTGGACTGGGAAAAGGTATTCGTTTTTTGGGGCGACGAACGATGGGTGCCCTTAACCGACGACCGGAGCAATGCGCGGATGGCATTTGAAACCTTGCTGGACCATGTGCCGGTTCCGAGCGGACAGATTTTCCCTATGTGGGCCGACCGTACCTCGCCGGGTGATTTCGCGCAAGTGTACGAAGCGACGCTGCGCGATCATCTCCAACCTGCCGGACGTTTTGACTTGGTGCTATTGGGAATGGGGGCAGACGGCCATACGGCGTCGTGGTTCCCCCATACCGGGGTACTCCATGAATACGACAAATGGGTAGCCGCTTATTTCCTCGAAGCCCAGGATATGTATCGCATTACGCTAACCATACCGGTCGTTAACCAAGCTGCCAAGGTGGCGGTAATTGCCTATGGCGCCAATAAGGCGGAAGCGCTGCATGAGGTGCTGCACGGTGAGCACAACATCGAACAATATCCCGCCCAGCTCATCGATCGGAGTGAGGAAGGCCGCGTGATGTGGTTTGTTGACGAAGCGGCCGCACAACACGCGTGAATGCAGCTGCTTGCGGCAGCTTTTTCCGACTTTACGTATTACCCTCCTTTCAGCGTAGCCAAAAAGGCAACCACATCCCTGATTTCGCGTTTGGACAGGATATCCTTCATATCCAGCATACTGGATGGCGAGAACGTCTTTTCCTTGATGTCACTGTGGGGGATGACCCGATCGGGCTCTTGCCCCTTCCTGATTTTTACGCCGCGCGCGTCCTCTCCTTGGAAGATACCCGATAGCTGCTCGCCATTGTTCAGTACAAGCATCACGATGCCATATCCCGGCGCGATGCGCTTGCTCGGCTCGATAATCGATTCGAGTAGCTGTTCTCGCGAGAGGCGGTCGGCTACGCCGTTGAGCTGCGGTCCGGCATTGCCTCCCCGGTCGTCATAGGCATGGCATTTCATGCATTGTGCCTGCTGGTGCTGGAAGAAGACCCGCCGCCCCCGCCGGACATCGCCCCCCTGTAGGCTGCCCGCATACGAGGCCATGAGCTGGTCCGGAGAGAAGTGTTGGGTAATGGCTTTGTAGCGCGTGATTAGCAACTCGGTATGGGTGCTGTCGATGGCCTCACCCAATTCGAGGTAAACCTCCGGGCTTAGACGGGCCGTTTCCATTTCATCAAGTAGCTTATTGAAAAGTGCTTCCGAATGCTCCACGGGTATTTTACCCAATGTGATGATAGCGGCTTGTTTTTCTTCGGTTGTTTTGGTGTTGATGACATCTGCCAGTAAGTCAACCATCACCGGCTTCGGGATGGCCATGTTTTCAAGAAGGTCGAGTGCGGCTACGCGCAACGGTTTTTCACGGTCGGCCAACGCGAATTTGATGGCCTCTTCTTGCTGGGGCGCTTCGAGGGCCACCAACGCGGATAGGCATTCCACGCGCATGGCCGTCTCCCGGTCGCCTTTCAAGCCCACCAATAAGGCGGGGGCGGCCTGTTGGATGCCGAGTTTATGGATCGCTTTGGCGGCACCGAGACGCACGGCGAGCTCCCGATCGGTAAGCAGGTCGATGTATGCAGTGGCGGTGTGGCTTTTCAGCGCATCTGCATCACGCTCGATACGACCGCGATACCTGCCGTCTACACGGTCGACGACGGAAGGCTTGGCCCACGTACTCAACGCAGCTAGCGCTTCGGCCCGCATAGGGGCGGGGTGGCTGCCGTTTTGGGCAAACCGGAGAAGCTGTTGAAGGTTACTTTCGTTGCCTACACGGAGGTTGGCATTGATGACGCGGCGGATGAGGGCTTCATTGGAGAAAGGTGTTGTGTTGATGAGGTCGGCCAAAGCGGGGAGCGCTCCTTCAATAGATAGGTCGTCGTTGATGGCGCGGGCGGCTTCGGTAACCACGAATTCGTCGTGATCGAGTAGGAAACGGGCAATACCGGGGTTGCCCATGCGCCGGAGGGCGACCACCGCTGCGATACGGAGGGCCCTGGAGGGGTTATCGGCCAGGGCCAGCAGGGGGTGGGCGTCGCCGATACGTGCCAAGGCCAGTGTGCCGGCATGGCGCAGGTAAGCATCTTCATCGTTGTTGGCTTCGAGCATAGCGATAATCGGGGCAATGGCGGGTCCATGTTGGATACGCCCCAATGCTTCGGCCGCAAAAAAACGGGGACGGCTCTGAGGGTCGGCCAAGAGTGGGATGAGGTCGCTCCCCGCTTCTCCGTACCGGATATCGCCGAGCCACTTGGCCGCTTGTGCCCGTATCTCCGGGTCGGCGTCTTGCAGTAAGGGAACGAGGGCAGCGGCATGCCGCTTATCCCCACGTGCCAATTGGCTGATACCCCAGATGGCGTGTACGCGTGCGAGCTGGTTGTCGGTTTGTGCGAGCGCGTGCTCGAAAACTTCCATTCCTTTATTGCCCCGCTCTACCAAGGCAAACTGGGCTTTTTGGCGGATGCGCATATCTTCATGCTGAAGGAGGCCGCCCAGCTCGGTCTCGCTTTTGCCGCTGAAGTCGGCCGCGAGCAATTCCTTTACTTCCGAGCGGATGGCACGTGTGGCGGCATCCACTTCATCCATTTTCCAGATACGGCCATAGTCGTGGGTACCCCACCCGTCGATCCAATCGGCCACATATAACGCGCCGTCGGGTCCAAAATCGAGACCGGTAGCTAATATGCCGCCCAAGACCTTCTTATGCTCGCCCAACTCAAAAGTGGCCCCTTTGGCATTCAGCTTGAAACTATGCACGCCCGAGCTCGCCGGATTGCCCACGAATTCCGCCACGAAAAATGTCTGTTTATATTGCGGGCCCAAGGCGGTTCCGGGGTTGTAGACGACGCCGGCGGGGCCACTTACGAAGTTGCTGATACAGGGCGTGATGTGTGCTGCTTGGCCCTCAAAGCGCGGCAGATACATCTTCTCGTCCATCCATACTTTATAGCTGTTATTATCGGGGTCGCTGTATTTCCCGTATTGCCAGTTACTCCGCCAGCCGGCATCCGACCCGTTGACGATGTATACCAAACGTTCCTTTTCGCCGGGGTGGTCGCCGTCATTATCTTCGCTGATGATGTTGCCGTATTCGTCAAACACAAACTGATGGGTATTGCGCAGGCCGTGGGCAAATATCTCGAAATCGCTGCCATCGGGGTTGGCACGGGCGATGACGCCCGAATTGGGGTGCTCCCATTTTGTGCCATCGGGCCCTACGCCATTGAATCCGATATCGCCGATTTGCCAGTACAGGCGGCCATCCGGGCCCATCTTGACACCAGACATGCCATGACCACTAAATCCGACGTGGACACCGTAGCCGTGTGAAATGGAGGTCTTTTTATCGGGGATACCATCGCCATCCGTATCGGTGAGCCGCCATAGGTCGGGCGCTACGGCGAGGTACAGGTCATCGCCATGGGCGAAAACACCACCAGCCACATCGGTAATCTCCTCGTGGAAATCGTCGACCACCAACTGCGACCGGTCCGCCACCCCGTCGCCAGAGAGGTCTTCTACCCGGTACACTTTCTCCTTTTCGATGGTGAGGTCGTGCCAATCGTGCGAGCCGTCGCCATTGAGGTCGGCCAGCCATGTATTGCGCTCGCTGTTCTCGGGGGATAATTCCTCGTGGAGGAATGCCCGTCGATCTTCTACGGTCTGGAAGCCGATGGATGGGATTTCCCAGGCGCGATGGCCGCGGATGTCGAACTCGGAGTTTTTCTGTCGGTCGGTAGTGGTATAAAACAGCCGTCCATGGTCATCGATGTCGATAGCAATGGGTGAAATGACCAGCGAGTCAATGCCCCACAGTTTCAGGGCAAGGCCACTGTCAAGCTCCGCATTTACCTGGCCTTCAATCGTGGCTGCCAGTTCGGCGGTTTTCGCGGGGTCCATCTCCTTGGCCGGCAAATCGGCTGTTTTTTGCTTGCAGCCCCACAAGAGGATAGCGACGGCGGCAGCGATAATGGTCTTCTTCATTGATGTGGATGTTCATTCATACTATACGTTCCGTGCATTTTCGGGCCCGGACGCGGTAATCGTAAAACCAACACTTAATCGGTTAGCTGGGCTAAATATAAGAAGTATTGCCCCTGCCCACGACATAAATTTGTTTTTTAATTGAGCAGTAGCTGAATATTTCGTTATTTCGTTTGCAAATTAGCTACAATGGAATCCAGACGATCATTCTTGAAAAAGGCGGCACTGCTCGCGGGTGCGACCGCGGCGGCCAATACGTTGCCTCCTTCCATCCAACGGGCGCTCGCCATCGATGCCCCGGCGGGAAGTACTTATCTCGATGCCGAGCATATTGTGTTCCTGATGCAGGAAAACCGTTCGTTCGACCATTGTTTTGGTAGCCTGCGCGGGGTCCGTGGTTTCAATGATCCGCGGGCAATCACCCTGCCTAACGGGCTGCCCGTTTGGGCACAAACCAATGCCAAAGGCGAGACATATACCCCCTTCCGGCTGGATATCAAGAATACGAAAGCCACCTGGATGGGTTCCTTGCCACATGGATGGCGCGATATGGTGTATGCGCGCAACGGTGGCAAAATGGATACGTGGCTGGAAGCAAAGAAGGCGGGCAATCCGGAGTACCAGCACATCCCTTTGACGATGGGGTATTATGACCGGGAAGATATACCCTTCTATTATGGTTTTGCCGATGCCTTTACCGTATGTGACCAGCATTTCTGTTCTTCCCTTACCGGTACCAGTGCCAATCGGTCGTATTTCTGGTCGGGTACCATCCGCGAAGAAGCCCACAACCCCGATTCGGTGGCCCATGTGGATAACGGGCAGATTAATTACAAAGATGTGAAATGGAAAACCTACCCCGAGCGGTTGCAGGAGGCGGGCATCCCTTGGAAAGTCTATCAAAACGAGCTGAGCCTGCCTGTTGGCTTTGAAGGTGAGGAAGAAGACTGGCTGGCCAACTTCACGGATAATAACCTCGAATTTCACAAGCAGTACCACGTGCGTTTCCATCCGGCACACCGTGCCTATCTGGAAAAACGTATCAATGAGCTGGAAGCAGCGATTGCTGAATTTCCGGTTGAGGATACGGAAACTGTAGCGAAAGCCAAAAAGGAGATCGCTCAATGGAAAGCGGACATGGAACGGTATAGTGCTCCAACTTCGAAGCACTGTCTCGGCAGGAGCGTGAAATCCACCTACGCGCGTTCGCCACCAACACCGATGACCCGCATTATCACGAATTGGAAACCATCCACTATACCGACGAGATGGGGGAGAAAAGTGTTCAGGTGCCCAAAGGGGACATCTTCTACCAATTCCGCAAAGACGTAGATGACGGTAAGTTGCCCGCCGTTTCATGGTTAGTGGCGCCATGCAACTATTCCGATCACCCTGGTGCACCTTGGTTTGGTGCGTGGTATGTGTCTGAAGCGTTGGACATCCTTACCCGAAACCCGGAGGTATGGAAAAAAACGATTTTCATTCTCACGTATGACGAGAACGATGGTTATTTCGATCACATGCCACCGTTTGTACCACCGCATACAGATCGGCCTGAGGAGGGTGTCGTACCCCGGGGGGTGGATACCCGCGATGATTATGTCACCGCAGTACAGGAAAAAATCAGGACCGATAATCCGGAAGCCACGTTGGATAGCCCGATTGGACTCGGTTTCCGGGTACCCTTGGTGGTCGCTTCACCGTGGACGAAAGGTGGATGGGTCAATTCGGAAGTGTTTGACCATACCTCCTGTTTGCAATTTCTGGAACACTTCCTCGAAAAAAAGACCGGTAAGCAGGTGAAGGAAACAAACATCAGCAGTTGGCGCCGGCTGGTGTGTGGCGACCTTACCTCCGTTTTCCGGCCGGCCACGGCTGTCGACACCCCATCATTGGAGTCGCTTGGCCGTGACGCGTATGTCGAGCGTATTTATCGGGCGCGGGAGAAGGGGTTGCCTGGGAATTACAAATTGGTTGACCCGGCCGATCCGCAATGGCCTCAGCAGGAACCGGGCACCAAACCGGCGTGCGCATTGCCATACAACCCCCAGGTTACGGCCCAATTGGATAGAGACCGTAAGCGCCTCACCATGCGGTTTGAGGCGATGGGTAGTATGGCGAAAACAAAATCGATAGGGATACCCTTTCAGGTGCGTGCTGCGACCCCTTATTCACTGGAAACCCTTCCGGGCCGGACGTGGAATTTTGTGGCCCGCGAGGGCGAATCGCTGGAATACCGCTGGCCGCTGGCCGAATTTGCAGAAGGGGTGTACCACCTTCAGGTGCACGGGCCCAATGGATTTTTCTGCGAATTCAAAGGGAATGCACTCGATCCGGATTTGCGGGTAGAGGCTGTGGGGGATAGAAATACGGGTGACGTAAAGGTGGTGTGCACCGCGTCAGAAAGTAAGTTGAAGCTCCACGTACGGGATGGCTCGTATAACAGACCCAGCCACCGGATAGGGGCTACGGGGGAACCGATTACGATAGACTTGTCGGCTACCCAAGGGTGGTACGATATCATGGTGGAGGTGGAAGATTACCCCGGCTTTTACAGGCGTTTCGCCGGCCATGTGGAGACGGGGAGGCCGAGCACCACCGATCCGCTGATGGGCGGAATGGTATCTTAAAAGCGATGCTTTCCCTGTCCGTGAGTGATGTCGTGTTTATCTGAACCGGGATTTGCCCCTCGGATTACTTTTTAGCGGTCGGCACGGCGGGGCTTACCCAAAACTCATCTTCCCAGTCGTGGTTGCAGGCAGGGTGATTGTGGTGCTTCTCTACCAATGCTAGTTGCTCGGCGCTGGCTACTTTTTGTACCTCGTTGAAGAGTACCCGCTCCTCAAAGCGTATATGTCGATCTAGCTCTTCTTCTATGAGGTTCAACGACCGCCAAACCTCGGTGTCATCCGAAAACAGCCGCTTCAGGCGGCGATGTTCGCTGAGGGCCTTTTTTACGAGTTCGTTGTTGTCTCCTAGGATGGAGAAGATGTATTTTTCTTCGATAGCAAAATGGTCGACGAGGTGGGTTGTCCAAAACCAATCGATATACCGCTTGATACGTGAAACGTCGACGTTCCGTTTGAAACCCTCCTTGATTTTCCAGCATAGCAACAGACCGTGGTGGTGGTCGCGGCTTACCGCCTTGAGATGCGGGTCTCTCTTTAAGGGCTTGGCTTGGTTCGTCATCGTGGTGAAGTTAAGAATCCAACACTTGCTTTAGTACGATAGCCTGGTTGTGACGTTCGTCTTTTGCCGCGTACAATAAAGTTACCTGTTTTTTTTTGGCGATATCGCGCAACCTGTCGAGGTCAGCGGCCTTGGCAACAAGTTCTTCGCGGTATTGCACCGAAAACGCTGGGAAGCGTTCCGGCTGGTGGTCGAACCATTTGCGCAGTGCCTGTGAAGGTGCAATATCCTTGTTCCACTCGTCGAGTTGGGCAGCGTCCTTCCGTTGACCCCTGGGCCATAGCCGGTCTACCAATATGCGGTAGCCGTCTTCCTTGGAAGGCGTTTCATAGACGCGTTTTAGTTTGAACCCACTCATAAATTGTCAATGGTTGGTATACGGTGCTATAATAGGGGCTTGGCGGTGTTGTTTCGGTAGTATTCGATTTTGTAAAGAAACATTTCTGCCATCCGATTGCCCTGCCATTTAGCCCGCTCGGCCTTTTCGCCAACAAAATACGTGTCGACCGTTTCGGTGAAGAGTTTCATCCACCGGTCGAAATGGTCTTTTTGTACTGGCAGTTCGGCATGGGGCACGAAGGGGCTGCCGAAGTAGGTGTGGTCGCCCAGTAGCACGGTTTGCCAAAACCGATACATCTTTTCGAGGTGCTCCGGCCAACGGTCTTGGATAACATGGTTGAAAATGTCTTTCAAGAGGTTGTCTTCGCGCACTTTGTCGTAGAAGTTGTTTACCAACAACTTGATATCGTCGATATCCGATATGTCCTTTCTTTTTTCCATGCCAACACATTCGCCGTTAATGTACGGCTATTCTCCAATCTATTTTCCAAAGATACGAAAGCTTCCTATTTAAGACAAATTTGTCTTAAATAGGTTTGCCTCCAAACCTCATTTTATGTAATTACGTGTTTTTCGCAAAAACCTTTACCTTTGCACTTTGTTAATTACCGAAAAGCCATGTAATATCCCACCGCATCACCGTGTTGTGTTAGGTGCTCGATGAGTACTGAATGATTTTTATTTGCTTACTTTTATTTTTACTACATGGCAAGACAAGAGATTTTTGACACCGCTATACAACCCGAAACCGCTATTTTAGTAGGTATCATCCTGCCGCAGGACAGCGAGGAGAAGGAACAGGAGTACTTGGAGGAATTGGCATTTCTGGTCGATACGGCCGGCGGGATTGTGAAGGAGGTGTTTACCCAAAAGCTCCAACATCCCGACCGTGCCACGTTTGTTGGCTCGGGCAAGTTGGATGAGATAAAGGCCTACGTGGAGGCCGAGGAGATAGACATTGTTGTTTTTGACGACGAATTGACGCCTTCGCAGCTCCGCAACATCGAGAAAGAGTTGAAGGTGAAAATCCTCGACCGCAGCAACCTTATCCTCGATATATTCGCCCGCAGGGCCAAGACCGCCCAAGCGAAAACGCAGGTGGAACTGGCGCAATTGCAGTATCTGCTACCCCGGTTGACACGCATGTGGACGCACTTGGAACGCCAACGCGGTGGCATCGGTATGCGCGGACCGGGTGAGAGCCAGATTGAGAGCGACCGCCGGATGATCCTCAACAAGATTTCTTTATTGAAGGATCGGCTGAAAGCCATCGACAAGCAGGCTGAAACCCAGCGAAAAAACCGGGGCCAATTGATACGAGTGGCCTTGGTAGGTTATACGAACGTGGGCAAATCGACCATCATGAACATGATTTCGAAGTCGGATGTGTTTGCGGAAAATAAGCTTTTCGCCACATTGGATACGACGGTACGCAAGGTGGTCATCGGGAATTTGCCTTTTCTGCTATCCGATACGGTCGGTTTCATCCGTAAGCTGCCCCACCATTTGGTGGAGTGTTTCAAATCCACATTGGATGAAGTAAGGGAGGCGGATGTGTTGCTGCATGTGGTGGATATTTCACACCCGAGCTTTGAAGACCACATCCGCGCAGTGAACGAAACGCTGAAGGAACTGGGCGCGTTGGATAAGCCCGTGATTACGGTGTTTAACAAGATCGATGCGTACCGTGGCGAAGCGGTGGAACGAGTGGAGTCAGATAATGAAGCGGAGGAGGAAACGGAGCGTCGACCCGTTTCATTGGACGATTTTAAACGCAGTTGGATGGCCCGGCATAACAGTCCGGCTGTATTCATATCCGCTATAGACAAGACCAACGTGGATGAATTCCGGAAACTGCTGTATGATACCGTCGTTGATATGCATACGAAACGGTATCCGTATGACAACCTGCTTTATTAACCTGAGTTCGATTATTAGTTTACTCTGGCCATCTAAAACACAGAAAGACGCGACCGCAAAAAAAAACGGTTATGAACAAAAAAGTTGTTTTCAAGGATTGGGGGCTGGTCGATTACCAGGAAGCCTGGAACAGGCAGGAGGTGCTATTTGCCGAAGTGGTAGCGCAGAAGACGAAGAATAGGGTGGAAGGGATGGCGCTGCCCACCACCAATTACCTCATTTTTACGGAACACCCACATGTATATACCTTAGGTAAGAGCGGCAAATCCGAGAACCTGCTGTTGGATGAACGTGGGTTGCGGGAACGGCACGCCACGTTCTACAAGATAAACCGGGGTGGCGATATTACGTACCATGGGCCAGGACAGATCGTAGGTTATCCCATTTTAGACCTCGACAACTTCTTTACAGACATACACCTGTACCTACGTACGCTGGAAGAGGCGGTAATCCGTACGTTGGCCGATTACGGTATCGAGGCGGGCCGCTACCCGGGAAACACGGGGGTATGGCTGGATGCCGACAACCACCGGGCCCGGAAAATATGCGCGCTGGGCGTACGGGCAAGCCGGTGGGTAACCATGCATGGTTTCGCTTTTAACGTCAATGCCGGCTTGGATTATTTCAGCAATATCATACCCTGTGGCATAGACGACAAGGACGTGACTTCGATGCAACGCGAGTTGGGTGCGTTGCAGGATATTGAGGCCGTAAAAACGCGGTTAAAAAGCCATATTGCCGATTTATTCGGGATGGAGTTTTTATAATATAAGCTAATGTAATTTTACTGGTCTCCGTTCATGTAGTGGGGTAACCTCAAGTGGTTTATAAGGTTTTTGCAGCTGATCATTCACCTCTTTTAGTGCGCGACCACCTGTGCGGTGCGGTTGTAGACTCATCTGCTTGTTCAGCTGGGCTGCCATGTTGGGATCGATGATGGCCAACGCCGTTGCCACAAGGTGGTCTTCCGATGAACCCATGGGGACATAGGGGTAATTACTTTCGAGGACATCATATTGGGGCTTCAACCCCGCCTCGAAATCACCTTCAAGGTTGGCGTTCTTATATTTTCCGATAATGGGCTGGATTCCCCAATCTGTATCGTCGTTTGCTTTTAATCGTGGTGAAGAACTTTCAAAGGGTGAAGAAAATTCGTCCTTGCCAATGGTGGTACTGCCGATGTGGATGACATTACTGGGGCCTAGAAATGGTTTCAGGTTATTAATCAGCAATTCACTTGCCGACGCGGAATTATTGGTTGCCAAAATAAACACCCTACTTAGCCCTAGGTTGATTTGTGTCACGAGATCTTCGTTCTCATACCCGAATTGTTCGCCGTAAGTTTCCGTCACATCTTTAAAATTATTATTCATATCGTAGTGGATGAACGGACTGGTGATATCGAAATTTTTGTGGATCAATGCAGACAACAGGCTGGCTGCCACAACGTGCCCACCAAGATTATACCGTTCGTCTACAATCAACTCCGTCACGCCGGCATCTTTAAATGTTTTGAACACGTCAACGAGTTCCTGAAGTTGGTTGACTAGGAATCGGTTGTAGAAGAGGTAGGCTACCTTTGTTCCGTCTGATGTGGTGATGATGCTATCCAAAAGGATGGCATTCTCCTGAAAGTCTTCAACCGGTGTGAGGGAAACCGTTTCTCCACTAGTTAGTTCATCCCCGTCCAGTATCCCGTATTGGAGCGTAAATGGGTCGTTTCCGAACAGTGGGTCGGCATTGGTGATGGTATTTCCGGACACCTTCCAATCTTCGCCGTTTATGCCTACAAACATGTCTCCACGTTTCACCCCCTGAAGATCCGCAGGCGAGCCTTTATGGACATAACGTATGCTCAACACCACTTGGCCATACTCATTTTTAACAAAGTATATCCCCAAGCCTGTCGTCTTTATGATGCCCGATGATTGTTCTTTAAGTTCTGTGGCATTCTGAATCCATGAAAAACGGTCCGTTGGGCGATATAGAATATTTTCGAAAAAGTCCTGAGGGCGACTATTTAAGTTCAAGCTTCCCTCATTGGGTATTTCATTGTTCCAATAATAATAGTAGTTCATGGTGTCGAGAATCCACTGATTAATCTCGGCATTGGTCACCTCCCCTTGTGGTTCGGGCGTTGGTTCTTTCTTTTTACATGAAACAACCAGCAGTGAAGCAAACAGTACTATCGACAGAAAACCAGCCGTCGGACGTAAAAAGCGATCAAATATCATATGTACAGCGTATATCTATATTCAAACTTAGATAAAATATCTGATATGTGGTGAAGTATTGCGAGATTTCACTGGTAATCTGGGATGCCTCGTTCGAGAAAACCTGGGATAGCGACCATTTTGTTTTATAGGCTTATCCCGACCGGGACTGCCCCAACTTCATACACCGCCGTTTCGGTATATCGGCCCGCAATGACGATTTCTGTATCGCCACGATGCGGGTGGAAAAGTTGGTATACCAAGTCGGGGTCGTTATTGTCGCGGGAGAGGTGCGATAAGAACAGGTGGCTAAGCTTCGATGGTCGGTGGGTGGTGAAAAGCTCCAACGCCTCGGCATTTGAAAGGTGCCCGTAGCCACCCCGGATTCGGTTTTTGAGAAAAATAGGGTAGCGGCCCCGCATCAGCATATCCGCATCGTAGTTGGCTTCCAGAAATACCGCGTCGCACCGGCCGAAGAAATGGATGACCTGCTCGCATACCCTGCCGATGTCGGTAAAAACCCCGATGGTACAGCCCTCACCCTCAACAAGGAAGCTGTGGGGATCTGCCGCATCGTGGTATTTGCGGAAGGAGGTAATGGCCAAGTCGCCGACATCGACGCGTTGCATATCGGCAAGCGGATGCAGCAGGCGGTCGGGGATAGCCAGCTTGCAAGACCGCCGCGTGCCGTTGGTGAGAAAAACAGGTAACTGGTACTTGTTGGCAAGCACACTGAGCCCCTTCACGTGGTCGGAATGTTCATGCGATACAAAGATGGCCTTTACGTTTTGCAGCGATAGCCCCTGTTTGGCCATGCGCTTCTCAATCTGGCGACAGGAGATGCCCGCATCCACCAATATAGCCTCATTGCCATTGCCTACATAGTAGCAATTGCCATTGCTGCCTGATGCGATTGAACTGATGAAAAGAGGCATGGTGCAAAGTACGGTTAAAAAAGGAGGAAGTGCAACAAAAAAATGGACGGTATCCGATGGTTCGTCAGCACTCCGGCAAACTGAGCGGAATGTTGACCGCCAAGCCACCATCTGCCGTCTCTTTGTATTTGACGTTCATGTCTTGGGCGGTTTCCCACATGGTCCGCACCACGGCATCAAGGCTCACCTTTGCCTTGTTAGGGTTTGATTGCAACGCCAGTTGGGCTGCTGTGATGGCCTTGATGGCCCCCATGGTGTTGCGTTCAATGCATGGCACCTGTACCAAACCACCTATGGGATCGCAAGTGAGGCCGAGGTGGTGCTCCATGGCTATTTCGGCGGCCATCAGTACCTGTCGTTGCGACCCACCCAGGCATTCGGTAAGGGCACCGGCGGCCATGGCCGACGACACCCCGATTTCGGCTTGGCAGCCGCCCATGGCGGCGGAAATGGTAGCCCCTTTTTTGAAGATACTGCCTATCTCGGACGCCGTGGCAATAAACCGGATGATCTTATCTTCTTGCAGCCCATCATGGAACACAATGTAATACTGCAGTACCGCAGGAATGACCCCGGCGGCCCCGTTGGTCGGAGCCGTCACCACCCGGCCAAAGGAAGCATTCTCTTCGTTGACAGCCAATGCCCAGCAACTTACCCAGTCCAACGTGTATTGAAAATGGTCGCCCCCCGCCCGGATGGCCGCTACCCAGCTATGGTAATCAGTGTAGGGATGCCCCGCTACCAACTTTTTGTTGAGCCGGCAGGCACGCCGCTCCACCTGCAGTCCACCGGGTAGCATGCCGGTGGTATGGCATCCACGGTAGATGCAATCGCGTATGGTGGTGAATAGCTGGCGGATGCCGCGTACGGTTTCTTCTTCCGTGCGCCATGCCAGCTCATTTTCCAATACCAGTTCGGAGACCCTTAGACCGGTATTCATGCACCACACCAAGAGGTCATTGGCCGTCTGCACGGGGAACGCAAGGTCCAGCGGCTCATGTGCCCCACCATCATCGCCCTCTTGTACCACAAATCCGCCACCCACGGAATAGTAAGTCTCGCTCACCGCCGTCCCGTCATTGAGCAGCGCTTGGAAGGTCACGGCGTTGGGGTGGAGGGGGAGGCTTTCGCTGTATAGGAACAGCAAATCGTCCGCATACCGGAAGGGCACCTGGTGGGTGCCACCCAATAGCAGGCATTGCTGCTGCTTGATGTGGGTCACCTTTTTAGGTACATCGTCAATCGCGATGGTTACGGGGTCTGCGCCGCTCAAACCGAGTAACACCGCCACATCCGTGCCGTGACCAATACCCGTTTTGGCCAGCGAGCCGTAGAGCAAAATCTTGATAGCTTCGGTTTTTTCGAGCAATCCCCCGGTGGCTAAGCGCTGTGTAAAGCGCTGCGCCGCACGCCAGGGGCCTAAGGTATGTGAGCTCGATGGGCCAATGCCAATCTTAAACATATCGAAAACCGAAATCTGCTCCTTGATCATCATAATTTTGGACTAAAAACGCTGTTACAAAGATACCGCTTTATTTGTGCTTTGACAGCGATGCGTATGAATAGTGATACGTTCATCCCACAAGGGTGTTGCATTTTTCAATTTAACCCTTATCTTTGATTGAAATACAGGCAAATACCAATTGAATAACTGTTTCACTGATAACTCAAATTTTAAAAACCATGGACAATTATGGAAATTATGATGCCGTAGGCGGTGGCTTTTTCGCCGGTATGGGCATAGGCGTTATGCTGTTCTACCTAGCGATTATTGTGTTGTATATTGCCGGTCTCTGGAAAATGTTCGAGAAAGCGGGCAAGCCTGGCTGGGCAGCCCTCATTCCCATTTACAACATGATTATCATTGCGGAGATTGTGGGGAAACCCATATGGTGGGGTATTGTTGCCGCGTTGGTGCCTTGCGTCAATATCGTGTTCAGTATCTGGCTGATGAATTTACTGATGAAAAGTTTCGGTAAGGAAGTACCTCTGTGGACCGTGCTGACCCTGTTCTTCGGCTTCGTTACCATTCCGATTATTGGTTTCGGGAGTGACAGGTATATCGGACCAACGGCCGCGGAAGCCACGGGGGGCGATTCTTTCAGTAACTTGAAACGGGACCTCGATAATTTTAAAGATTCGATTGACGACAGGGACAAGCCGCAGAACCCGCCAGTATAGCATGGCCTATGCCAGCCGGTGGTTGTTGGTGGTGTGCAGCCTGGAGGGATTTTCCAGGATGCAGGAGTGGTTATTGCCCTGCCCGATCAAAATCGTGATCGGCATCGATTGTCCCGGTTGCGGGTTCCAGCGCTCATTATTGGCGTTGCTGCAGGGCCAATGGCAGGAAAGCTACAGGCTCTACCCACCCACCGTGCCATTGCTCATGCTCCTGCTGTACATCATATTGAAGAATACATTCCGTTTGGACCGGAGGGACACGGTGTTGAAGGTCCTTGCCGTCATGTGCGGATGGTTTGTACTGGGTGCGTACGTGATGAAATTGTGGCACGCCCCGCATCCATAGCCGGCCGTTTGGAAACATTTTATTTTTATCTTTACCGCGGACAATGACAATGAGATGAGTTATACCCGCGTGAGGTTCGGTTGTGTTGCTGTTTTTTTCTTGCTATTTATTGGTTCCGTAGGATATGGTGGGCCGGGCTCCCCTGGCGATAAGCTTCCCAAGCGGGAACTTCGAGGAGCATGGATTGCTACCGTGGTCAATATCGATTGGCCCTCGGCAAGCACCTTGAGCACGGCCCAGCAGAAGGAAGAGCTTATCCGGCACCTGGACAATCATCAGCGTGCCGGTATCAACGCTATCCTTTTGCAGATACGGCCATCCGCCGATGCGTTCTTTGCCAAAAGCAGCGAACCGTGGAGCCGTTTCCTGACGGGCAAACCCGGGCAGGCACCGGAACCGTTTTACGACCCCTTGGAGTTTGCAATCGACGAAGCCCATAAACGCGGTATGGAACTGCATGCATGGATTAACCCTTATCGAGCTACGTTCGACCTGGTTGCTGCCAACACGACAAGTGACCACATTACGCGCCGCAAGCCGGATTGGTTTTTTGTATATGGCGGAAAAAAACTCTTTAACCCCGGCATTCCCGAAGTTCGGGAATACATTGTAGGGATTGTGACGGATATCGTGCGGAATTACGACATCGATGGTGTCCACTTCGACGACTATTTCTACCCCTATCCGGTGAGCGGTAGGGCCTTACCCGATGCGGAAACATTCAGGAAATATCCAAACGGTTTTAAAAATATCGCCGATTGGCGGCGGAATAACGTGAACATGCTCATCCAGATGATTTCAGAGAGCATACACCGCGAAAAAAAATACATCAAATTCGGCGTGAGCCCCTTCGGTATTTGGGATAATAAGAAGGACCACCCGAAGGGTTCAGCATCATCGGGCCTTAGTGGGTACCGACAGTTGTATGCCGACGCGCTGAAGTGGTTGGAAGAAGGCTGGGTTGATTACATCAACCCACAGATTTATTTTCCTTTTGGCCACGCATCCGCCCCTTATGAAGTGTTGGCCGACTGGTGGGGAGAGCATGCAAACGGACGCCATTTGTACATCGGGCATGCGGCCTACCGGGCCGACGAGAATGGTGCCGGCTGGCGCGATCGCAGCCAAATCCCAAACCAGGTACGCTACGCACGGCAACACGCAGGTGCGCAAGGAAGCATTTATTACAGTGCCAAGCACATCACCAATAATGTGGTCGGCCTGCGCGACTCGCTGCAATATAACCTATATCGTTACAAATCGCTCCCCCCTACGATGCCCTGGTTAGATAGTATAGCGCCCGAACCACCTTTCGGCCTGTTGGCACAGGTAGCTGAAAATGGAACCTCGGTCATCTTGCAGTGGCAGCCGGGGGCACCTGCCGCCGATGGAGAAGCACCTTACGGATACGTGGTATACCGCTTCAACGAGGGCGAGCCGCTGGATGTGGAAAACCCACAGAATATCCTCCATATCACCTACGATCGTACCCAAACGCAGTACACGGATAACATGACGCGGAAGAAGGGGCACTACCGATACGTGGTGACCACCATTGACCGCCTCAAAAATGAAAGCCTACCCTCGAACACCCGTGAGCTATATATCGAATAAACACACTACTTGCCGTCACCGTACCGGAAAAAGGCGTTGACGGTAACTGGAAGCCGCCCCGAGGGGGTCAGCCTTTTCAGGATGACCTTTGCCGCCGCGCGTTGCATAACGTCGTCATTTTGGTAGCATACCAAGATGGATTTAGCCTGCTCGATGCCCGGTAACCCGGCGAGGCCGTAGGGGTTGGCAAAGATGCAGAAGATCGCATTCCGGTATGCCAATTCGTTGATGAAGAGTCGTACCGTACTGTTGAAGTTATAGGTGCTGCGGGGACGCGTGCGGTCATCGTGCAGGGCCACAATGACCTGACTGTATCGACGGAGTTCCGTTGCCACGGCAGCCACATCATCGGCCGTTGCGTTTGCCGATAGCACATAATGCATGTGGTTATCGAAACGCCATTCCAACATGCGCTGGAATTCCGATAATTCCGAGAGTCCAATGCTGATAATCGCTGTGCGGCGATTATAGTTGATCGCCCGGATCAGGCTATCACCTTGGAGTAACGTAACCGATGCATCCGCCAATCGCTGATTGAGGGTTTGTGTGCTTTGCCGGTTGAGATCGCGGTATAGGTTGGTGAGTTCGACCGGCTGGCGGTTGTTTAATCCGAGCCAGTATTTCGTTGCCAGTATTTTTTTGACCCGGGCATCGATATCTTGTTGTGCCAATCGCCCTTGTTTAATAGCTTGTAGTACCAGGTCTATGGCGCGCGCACTATTTTGCGAGAGCTCAAGCAGGTCGTTGCCGGCAATGATGGCCCGTACATCGGCCTCACCGTTTTGAAAGTGCTTTACCACTCCGTTCATATCCATTGCATCCGTAAACGTAAGCCCTTTGAATCCAAATCTTTCCTTGAGGATGCCGGTAATGATGTGTTTCGACAATGAGGAGGGCAGGTGGGGGGTATTGTCGAGACTAGGGATACTCATGTGTGCAACCATTACGCCCGAGGCGCCGGCCTTGATCAATTCCCGAAAGGGGTACATCTCCATTGAATCCAAATGCCCTGCCGTAAAGTTGAGCTGTGGTAGGTCGTAGTGCGAATCGACATCAGTGTCGCCGTGTCCCGGAAAATGCTTCAGCGACGTGACGATACCGCCATCCATCATGCCCCGCATGTAGGCCAATCCCTTGCTCGTTACATTGTATTTGTTCTCGCCGAATGACCGGTAATTGATGACCGGGTTGCGAGGGTTGTTGTTGATATCGACCACCGGTGCAAAATTCACATTCATCCCCAAGCGCTTGAAATCCCGCGCAACCTCGAGCCCCATCTGGTAAATCAATGCCTCGTTCTGTACCGCTCCCAGCGCCATCTGGTAGGGAAATGAGATGGTTGAATCTGCTAACCGCATGCCGAGCCCCCACTCGCCATCGAACGCCACAAGCAGGGGCACCTTAGAAAGCTGTTGATAGCGATTGATTACTTGGGCATGGCGGATAGGCCCGCCTTGGAAAAGCACAATGCCACCGAGTTGCTCCTGCTGAACGACGCCCGCTACCGAATCGATATAATGCTGGCCCAAATTACTGTGGGCCCGTACCATGAAAAGCTGCGCTACCTTATCCCGGTCGGTCAATGTTCGAAACACGGAGTCAACCCAAGCGTGTTCGCTATTGATGAAAGGGATGAACGCCTCACGCTGCTGGGCAACGGCACCAAAGCAAAGTGAAGCCACTAAAATGGATACGCAAACGGTCTTTTTTAGCATAATAGCTTAGCTTACAATAACAATACCGATAATGTAACATCGGAACTGCCTCCAATATTAAACATATTTTTTTGCATGTTAATGCGTGTTATCGGTTATTGTTGCGTTTTTTTGCGTCTTTACCCTTCTATTCCGTATTTGCCTTCAAGGATTTTAGCCAATTCTGCCGACTCATGGAGTTCGCCGCTAGCCTCCTTTTTCCAAAGTATTTCGATAATCAATAGCAGAAGCTGCGTTTCGAGCTCGGGGTTTTTGTAACCCAGTTCGGTAAAGGCCCGGTTGATTGCAGGGTGGACCGGCTTGATGAATAGCTCATGCTGTTGCTTTGAAAACCCGTGGTGCGATAGTCGTTCTTGCATTTTCCAGAATATCGGGTCTTCGTTCACCAGTTCTTTTGGAAGGTTAATCATGTTCTGAAGGAAACTCTTGGCATCGCGGTAGGTCATCATGCCCCGGTGATGTTGCAATACGCGTCTGTATCCAGATTTGATCAAATGGGACAACAAATTGTCCTTATTTCCGAAATGCTTGAAAATAAGCGCTTCGGATACACCGGCCTGCTGCGCAATGATTTTGGTTGAGGTGTCGATATAGCCCTTTTCAGCAAACAGCAAGAGGGCCTCCCTCATGATTTTCTCCTTTCTGCTCTCTGCCTTCTGTCTCATCGTAGTCCGTACAAAAATGAATTGCAAACTTAGATAAAATACCCCATAATAGTAAGCAATGGAAGTTTTTTGGCTAAGATGTGACACACCCCTGTTATTGGTATGTTGACTTCGCCCATGTAATAATATCTTTACATTTAAACGAACCGTATTTTATGTCATCTTATGCAAATAGATACTAACACAGTTACTAATACATGCAAGATCTTTATAAGAAGACCATCCTTTTATCCGTTGGCTTTTTTCTCACGGTATCGGCAATGGCCCAGCAGCCGCTGAAGGGTAGGGTAGTAGATAGCGCTGCCCATACCGGACTCGAAGGTGCCAACATCAGGTTGTTAACTGCCAAAGATTCGGT